>JAYVIT010000386.1:0-6966 GCA_043769965.1 Saprospiraceae bacterium | reverse complement strand
GAATGAAAAACTATATCCGGTTAATTGGTGGTTTGTATCTATTCTGGATATGTTTTTTCTTTTGCCTGAGAATTCTATTTATTATCTTCCAACTTTTCTTTGGTTATAGAATTGATGCATCTGAAATGTTTCTTTCATTACTGAATGGATCGTATATGGATTTATCAATGGCATCTTATTTCATGATCATTCCATTGATCCTTTATTTTGTAAACAAATGGATTCCTTATAGTAGAATCATTTTTATTTATACCATTATATTGATTGTTATTGTTTCCGCAATATATGCCGGTGATGCGGTGCTATACCGGGAGTGGGGATTCAGGCTTGATAAATCTGCATTTACATATCTAACGGAATTTCATGAGGCGGCGAGTTTTGTTTCCATAGGAAACAGCATTACTATGGTTCTCCTCATTACCTTTAATATAGGAATTGGAATTTTAATGTTTAGGAAATTTTATTTTAAACATTCTTCGGTTGGTTCAAGCTGGATTTATATATTCAATTTTCTTGCCCTGCCATTATTAATTATACCGATGCGAGGGGGGCTTGACATTATACCAATGAATCCGGGTAAAGTATATTTTAGCAGTAAACCGTTTTTAAATCATGTTGCCTTGAATGTTCCCTGGAATATTTTGTATAGTGCCTTACAAATGAATAATCCTGGTTCGGATTTACAATTCATGAAAGTTGAAGAGGCAGATGAGATTTTAAAAAATTTATTTGTTGATAAAAATGATCAGGTTGATACAATTCTGATAAGCCAAAGACCAAAGATTTTATTTCTAGTATTGGAAAGTTTTACAACCAAATTAATTCATAAAGAATTTGAAGGAATTGAAGTTACACCAAGATTGAACGAATGGTTTGAAAAAGGAATTTATTTTAGCAATGCATATGCAACAGGTGACCGCACAGAGATTGGAATGGCATCGATATTTAGTGGATTTCCTGGTCAACCACAATCGGCAATAGTCCAATATCCCCGTAAATCAGCGCAACTTCCTTCATTAATACAAAAAATGAAACAAGTTGGATATAATTCCAGCTTCTATTATGGCGGTGATGCAAGTTTTGCCAGCATGAGCAGTTATTTTTTCAATCTAGGTTGTGATGCAATTATAGATAAGCACCAGTTTCCAAAAAACAGTTACAATGCAAAATGGGGAGTTCATGATCATGTTCTATTTGAAAAACTATATGATGAAATTAAAACAGACAGTTCCCAATTTTTAAAAATTTGTTTGAGCTTAAGTAGTCATCCTCCTTATGATTTTCCCGAAACTCCAACATGGAAGAACAATGAAGAAGAAGTTTTATTTTTAAATACTGCTCATTATACAGACCATCATCTTGGAATTTTATTAGATAAGTTAAAGCAGCTTCCGTTGTGGAATGATTTGTTGGTAGTCCTTTCTGCTGATCATGGCGCTCGGTTACCAGGTAACGACCAATATCAAACTCCACAAAAATTCAGAATTCCAATTTGGTTAGGCGGAGGTGCTGTAAAGAAGCAGCTCAAAATGGATCAGGTAGTTTCGCAAAATGATATTGCTGCAACGGTATTATATCAACTTGGATTGACCAATGATGAATTCATATTCAGCAAAAATATTTTTTCAAAATCCTACAAGCCATTCGCTTATTATGCTTTTAATAATGGTTTTGGATGGGTAGATGAAGGAGGTGTCCAGGTTTTTTCAAACGACCAGAAAGAAATTATATTAAAAGAAAGAAATCCGGTAATGGATATTCAAACAGGAAAAGCATTTTTGCAAAAAGTATTGAATGAGTTTAATAGAATGTGATTGCTTAATATAAAATAGCAAGTTGCAAACTTGCAATAACTACGACGTTGTTGCAAGTTTGTAACTTGCATCGATGTTGTTGCAAGTTTGTAACTTGCAATTCTTCCTTATTTCAATATTGAAATTTTTAAATAACGAGGTTCAGAATTCCATTCTATAAGTTTAAGTAGATAATTCCCCGTCGGAATATCATTTACATCCAAACTACATGTGTTTTCATCAATAAAAGTATTTTGCAAAAATCCAAATGATTTTCCAGAATAGTCTATAAGTTCAAATTGACTTTGTTCTAAATTGGAATTTGAAAATGAAACAAGAAGATTACCATCATGTGATGGATTTGGATATACAATTATCGATTCATCATTTGAATAATTTGAAGTTGATGTTAAACAAGGCTTTGGTATTATTCCATGTTGTGCAAACTTAAAATCAAAAACGACCAGCGTGGGTGGATCCATCTTATCGATGATTTTTTTTGTGGAATCAATCAGGATCAGTGTTGGAAAAGCAATGATTTGATATTGACTCACAACAGCATTACCTCCACCATTTCTACCACTTGCTGATGGGAATTTGATATTATATTTATTTTCATAGTCTATCACTTCTGCACCTGTATCATTGTAATCAATAGAAAGAAAAATTACATCCTGGGTATTGCAACCATATTTTTCATATGCTAAGTTGACCTGAGGTGAATAAAACTGACAAGGTATACAGTCTGTGAAGAAAAAATCGAGAACTACTTTTTTACCCTGATTCAGATATTCATATAGATTGTGTTTCTTGCCATGCACATCCGTGACTGTAAAGTCAGGAGCTGGATTACCAACCTGAGCACTTATAGATGTGAAAAGTGAAAAATGAAGTGTGAAGAGTAGGGAGAAACAGACTGTTTTCATATGCTTTGATTATTTACAAATCATATAAGGATAATGATATTGTGTTTGTGAATTGTATAAACGCACACTATAATAAGAATTTGAAAATCCCGCGGTGCTGATGTTATAAGGATTTTGAGAAAGCGGATTTATTTTTTCCGAATAAATCATTTTTCCGTTTAGGTCAATAATTTCTAAATTCCAGTGGTTCATGCTAAATTGATCAAATTGAATTGATAAGTGATCAGGATGATTTTCCAAGGCAGGTTTACTACTTTGAAATTTATTTTCAGATGAGGTATTTACCTCTGGACAAAAACGAAGTAGTGAAATACCCACAGTTGTATCTATTGCATTATTTCCACCAATTGAATAAATACATTTGTCAATTGTTACAATGTTGTGATAAGTCCGTCCAACTGGAAGTGCGACTCCTTTGGAGTATGTTTTAGTATTAATATCATATATCCACACTTCATCTGAATCTGCAAAATCATGATATCCACCAACAAGATATATTTTGTCGCCAATTGCCGCACCATCAATTCCATGAATCGGTATTGGGACAGAAGGTAGAGTTGTCCAACTATCTGAAATGGGATCATACCGATTTGCAGTATTTACCGGAGATGTGTAACCACCACCACAAAATCGAAAGATGCTGCCATGTGTTGCTATATGTGCGCCATACCAAAATTTGGTATCCGGTAAATTGTTTTTTCGAATCCAGTTGTTTGTTGATTCATCATATACTTCGCACCAATCCGCAACACCTTGGCCGGCTAGTGTATAAACCAGTCCATTCAATGCAACTCCATAGTGTATTGCCCTGGCTTGCGTTAAATCTGCCGCTTTGCTCCAGCTATCTAAAAGTGCATCATATCCATAATGATTTTTTACCGGTGCACCAGAAGTTGGAAATCCACCTCCAAAAAAATGAATTTTATTTCCATTGGCTGTTCCTGCTGGTTGTTGGGCCTTATATGGGACATCCGCTTTAGTTATCCAGACATTAGTAAGCGGATCGTATTGATAATGTTTTGCTGTGGCTCCAACAGTTCCACCACCGCCCATTGCATGAATTTTTCCATCTACAACTGCAACGACGGGAAAGGTCAGTCACTCTGGTAGATCAGCCAGAGTTTCCCAAAATTGGGCTGTGATTCCATTCGAACAGATGATTAAGAAGAAACTAATTTTTAAGTAATTGATGGAATGCAAAGAGATGGATTTCATAAAAACGATTTTTACAAAATTAGTTGATATTATTGAATGAGAATAAGAAAATTCTTTTGTAAGAAATAGATGATTAGAAAATAAAAAACTAACAAATTCAAATGGACCTTTTTTCCTATAGACTTTCAAAATTCTCTTTTATTTTTGCTTTTCTATTTAGTAGTGAAATGAATTTCAAATGGAAAAAAAAATTGAATACTCCAATGGCGAGGTAACTATAATTTGGAAACCCGATTTGTGTCAGCATTCCGGAATTTGTGTTAGGACCTTACCAAAAGTGTATCATCCCAGGGAGCGACCTTGGATCACACCTGAACACGGAACAACCGAAGAAATAATTGATCAGGTGAAACGGTGTCCTTCTGGTGCATTGACTTATAAAGTGAAAAGTGATCCCGATAGCTATCAGGAGTTAACAGTGAATAGTAAGAAATAAACAGTAATGATACTTTTATATTAATAGTAATTTGTATTTTTAGATTTTCAACTCAATTAATTGCTTATGAACTCTACATTTAACTTACGCTTTGTTGCGCTGAATTTGATAATCGGCGGCCTGTTTGTTTTTATTGGTTATGCCATAATGCCCGTGCACGTGACTCTCAACTTTAATCTTGAGATGTTGCCCGTTATTACAAATAATATGGAATTCTGGGTTCGATCATTTCAAATTCTCGTTTTCGGTTTTTTTATTCGCATTATTGGATTAGTTGGATTATCTACTTTGTATCATGACTCAAGTGCCAAGACAGTCTTGAATTCCGGAGTTATGGTTTGTTCATTAGCCCTGTTGGTTGCTGGATTAGCTGAAGGATATTATATGCATTCAGGAGGATGGGCTCAATGGAAAATGACGTTTATCCCAGCTGATCAGCATCAGAACATGATAAATAGTCTTGAGATCACCAACGAATGGGTGAGTTGCATTAAACGATTTGGAAGAATGTTCATGCATTTGGGTTTAACATTTTTAGGTTGGGGCATTATGCGTGGTGAACTTTTATCTAAATGGCTAGGGACACTTACACTTGTCATTGGAATTTCTGGCATCTGTTTATTAATGATATTAACTGAAAATCCGGATAGCTATCTTCCCATGGATTATGTAGTAACTGCATGGTTTTTGCTCATTGGTTTTCTTGTTTATAAAAAATCTTTGGAAAAATAATTTTCCCTGATAACGGTTTAAAAAAAATCACGTTTCATGAATTTACCAAATAGCAACGAATACAATCCCTATTTTGGAAAATATATCGCACTGGTTCCTGAAGGAAACTTTATGGATGTATTTAAAAAAAATACAGAACAAGCATTGATATTTTTTAGTAACATCCCTGTTGAAAAACATCTTTACAGATATGCAGAGGACAAATGGACTTGCAAAGATATTCTGATGCATGTCATCGATACCGAACGAGTGATGTCTTACCGAGCTTTGGTCGCAGCTCGCGGTGACTTAACAACTCCTTTGGCACCTGTGGATGAAAATCTGTATGCAAAAAATGTAGATGTATCGGCTCGATCCATGGAAGATTTACTAGAAGAATTTGAAATTGTAAGACGTTCATCAGAAAAATTATTTCAGCATATGACAGAAGAGCAAAGCCAGCTTTTGGGTAACGGGGTGAATTATCCGATTTCAGCCAGAGCTGTTGGATATATTATACAGGGTCATGTGTTGCATCATATGAATGTTATAAATGAAAGGTATTTGTAGTTTGTAATCTCTTCTTTATTACTTAGGGACTTAAGTAAATGATTATTTTATTAAATTTGAAGTCCAATTTAAAATAGGTGAAGAAACTTTTGATAATTATTTTTTTATTGACGGGTATATCATTTTATAATTGTGAACCTTGCCATTTTGCAGATGTTCCCGCTTATTTTGATGTGAAAGGATTTAGAATAACACATTTAGTTCGGGATGGCTTTCTTAGTCGGCCTTCAATAGCCAACGAAACGATGAGTTTCTGGGATTACTATGGGCTTAAAATTGATTTTATTGTTGATTATATAAGCTATCAAAAAGCAGAGAATAATTCTAAATTTTCAACCGTAACAATTTTGAATGCATGTTCGCCACCGGATCCTGGAGAGAAAGGATCAAAATCGGAAAAAATTGAATCTATAAAAGTTACCAGTGTTTTTCCATTTGACTCATTGCATCTTTCAGGTGCGGAGATAAATGACTTGTTATTTACTGATGGTATGTTTTTGGATTCATTTATTCATACAAATCGTGATCGATTGATTCCATATGATGAAATTGAATTAAAGATACAAGGTAGAGGACCAGATCTGTTTATTATTGAGCTAGGATATTTTCAATTGAAAACAAAGATTGTTTTAACTAATGGCGAACAATATGAATCCGTAAGTGATACGATCAGGTTTTGGTAAAAAATAGTTGTGTTTTTTTACAAAATTTTTCTTTGCAATCTCTATTAAAGTAAAACATATGAAATATTCCGTAGACATTGAAATCAATCTGCCAATTAACAGAGTTATCGAATTATTTGACAATCCTGCTAACCTGAGTAAATGGATGGAAGGTCTTCAAAGTTTTGAACATATTAGCGGGACTCCGGGTCAACCCGGCGCAAAATCTCGTTTGAAATTTCATGTCCGCAATCGGGATATGGAATTGATCGAAACAATAACCGTGAGAAATTTACCGGATGAATTCAGTGGAACTTATGAAACACATGGCATTTTCAATATTGTAAAAAATAAATTCATAGCATTGTCAGGCAACAGAACAAAATATGTTTCTGAACAGGAATTCCAACTGAAGGGAATTATGAAGTTGATTGGTTTTCTAAAGTCCGGTGGTTTTAAAAAACAGTCTATGAAAGTATTTAACTGATTTTAAAAATTTTGCAGAATCACAATCTTAATTACTGAATTAGGCATTTAAAATCCGACCTAAATATTTGTTTTAGAGTTAGTTAAAATTTAAAAGTCTTTAATTGTTTAAGAGTTTAACCATTTTGGAAATTTAGGTAAAAGAACTCTCCCGTGGAATCTAGCGT
>JAYVIT010000385.1:0-3375 GCA_043769965.1 Saprospiraceae bacterium | reverse complement strand
CTAAAGCTCTTGCACTAAAGTGCATGGTTTTTACCAGCGCCTGAGACCAATAAATATTAATCGCGTATCCCTGCCTGCTGCAGGCAGGGATAATATATTTGTAGAATATAAAAACATCCAATCGATCAAAATCCCGTAGGGATGAAATATTTCATCCGCCAACTGGCGGATTTCTAATTTATCGATGGTTTTACCACTACAAATATTTCGTGCCTCTGGCACTGCTTTTAATTACTTCCCAACTTTATAAGTTGCCTCAAAATACCCAGTTATTTAACAATATACTCGTAGCACCCAATATCTGGATTAACAGCATCTCTTGTGACACCATCAAGATCAAATTGGATTTTTGAAATGGGTATTGCTTTTGTTTCTAAGACGGACAAGGTATCCGGATGAAAATCTTCGTTGTTTAAATCTTTAAAGAGTTTATTATATCCAAAATAATTAATACAATTCGAAGTAAATCTGGAATTAAAATCTGGGAAGACATCGGTGAGATCTGTAATCCTGAATAAGCAATTTTGAAAAACGGGTTCAAATGTAGAACTGGTTTTTTCGGACATCCATAATTCGTCTTCGTCACTTCCTGTTATAACAGAATTGCGAATGAGCACTTTTAATGGAAACTCGTAAATCAACTCACAAAAAGGGAAGTCAATACATCTGGAATTGCTTATGAATAGAGCAGGATCGGAATTTCCATAGTTTGCAAAAGTGCAATAGTTCAGTTCATAATTGCCACCGGTATTCAAGATAACACTGGATGAACCCTGATTGTAAAATAGACTGTTATTCATTTCCAGATTAGCGGTGGAAGCATACAAGCCATACAAAGTATTGTTGTAAATTTTAGTTTCTTCAATTTTACATTCAGTTAAAGAATCGAGTACAATACCGATCAGATTGTTTCTAATTTCTGCAAAATGGAATTCATTTCCAGTACTCATTTTATCAATAAAAATTCCGGACCATTGTCCAGGTACATCTTTAAAAAATGATTCCAAACGCACACCTTGAAAAATTACGGGTTTCTCTTTTGTTCCCATGACTTTAATATTTGCATTGGGTCCAATGATAATTCTACCGTCATTATAAAAAAAAGTCTCACCGTTTTGATCTTGGGCCTTAGTCAGTCCTCCCCAAATATGCACTTTGGTATTTTCGGGAATTATTAGTGTACCATTATCAAAATAAACAATTCCATAAATAATATAAGGTTTCGCATCATCCCAAATCATTGTGGTTCCTTTTAGGTCAATGGTTGACACTTGTCCCTTATTTAACTTAGCAGGAAAATAATTTGCATTCTGTCCCCAGGCCATTAAGACAATGCTTTGTTGAATTCCATTATACTGTAGGATGACAGAATCCATTTTTATGAATGGACTGAGTTCAAGTGGATCATTTGGATTTACGGTTACTTCACAAAATAGATAAATACTATCATGTGCACGAATTTCAATATGCTCGATATTATTTCCTTGCAACCCATCGATATTCATTCTAAAATCAGATTGATTGCCTTGTGCAATGAATGCTTTTTCAATGGCAATACTTTGATCATTGTTATTGTATATCTTTAAATAGCGCGTAGCTGAACCGATAGTAGCGAATACAGTATCAAAACTCAGCGTGTCATCTTCGAGTTGCAATATTTTACCAGGATCCTGAGTAAATATTTCTTTGTTGCAAGATGATTCCAACAAACATATAATCAATATGCTCAGTATTGCCGAAAAAGCAAAAAGATCTTTTTTAGTCATAAAATCAGGTAAAGATAGATTCTAAAATAATGTTATTTTTGCGAAAACAAATTACATGACGGATAATCAAAATTCCCATAAAAGTGATTGGCTCTATTTCATCATATCTGGTGCAGTAACTGTTTTATTATTATGGTTTTATCCAGCCTGGTTCTGGGTTAGCCTACCTTTTGCCCTTACCTATTTAACCAAGGCTCTAAACGCGCTCTGATCAATTCCTTGGTTTCTAGTTCTGATCCCTATCATAAACTTAAGATTGACGTAATTATCCCCGTCTTTAACGAGGAAAATTCAATTGCCCTGGTAGTCAATGATATACCAAAAAGCCTGGTAAGGTACATCTATGTATGCGACAATGGAAGTACCGACTATAGTAAAGAATTAGCAATTCAATCAGGTGCACAGGTACTTTTGGAAACCAGAAAAGGATATGGTTCAGCATGTTTGAAGGGAATCCGCCATATTCAGGAGCAAGCCAATTCAGAACATCCTGACATTCTTGTTTTTTTAGATGGTGATTATTCTGACCGTCCATCCGAAATGCATTTACTCATTGAAGAACTTATAAGCAAAGAACTTGATCTTGTCATTGGCTCAAGGGTATTGGGTAAGTCAGAAAAAGGCTCTCTTGGTCTGGTGCAGGAATTCGGCAATAAGTTATCCACTTTCCTTATAGAACTCTTATTCAATTATCGCTTTACTGATCTGGGACCATTTCGTGCGATTCGTTTTTCTAAACTATTGGAAATGGATATGCAGGATCGCGATTATGGATGGACAGTCGAAATGCAAATCAAAGCAGCAAAAATGAAAATGCGTATAGGAGAAGTACCTGTTTCTTATTTTAAAAGGATAGGCCAATCAAAAATTTCGGGCACTTTAAGAGGCATAATTGGTGCAGCTTCAAAGATTCTCTATATGATATTCAAAAGTTTTGTTAAAGGTTAAAATTGTGTTAAAAAAACGACGACAAGATTCGTAATAGCCCGAATCCTCTCTTTATTTTTGCCTTACATATGGACAACTTTCAACTTACACTCATTTGCATTTATACTGCATGCCTTCTGTATATCACAGTTTTCTCTATACTTCAACTAAATCTGCTCAAAGCATACAGAAGACAAAAAAAAGTAAAACAAATCTTAGCACCTCTGACTGAATCTGATCAACATCCTCTTGTTACCATTCAGTTACCCATTTTCAATGAATTATTCGTCATTGATCGATTATTGGATAACATCACCAAATTGGATTATCCAAAAGATAAACTTGAAATACAAGTTTTAGATGATTCGACAGATGAAACAGCAGAACATGCCAGACAAAAAGTGGAGAAGTACAAACTACAAGGTTTTGATATTCACCATATTCATAGAACTGACAGAAGCGGTTTTAAAGCAGGAGCTTTAAGAGAAGGAACCAAAGTTTGTAAGGGAGAATTTATTGCCATTTTTGATGCAGATTTTTTACCAGAGCCAGACTTTCTAAAAAGAAGCCTACCCTATTTCAATAATTCAAAAACCGGAGTTGTACAAACCCGCTGGGAACATATCAATGAAAACTTTTCGCGATTGACTAAACTTCAGGCATTTCAACTGAATGTTCATTT
>JAYVIT010000384.1:0-5707 GCA_043769965.1 Saprospiraceae bacterium | reverse complement strand
TAGACAATGTAGAAAATGGACCTTTTATAGAGTATTATGAAAATGGAAAATTGAAAGCAGAAGGTCAATACAAACAATTAGACGGAGCAGTTGAGGATGGAGAGTTAAAATTGTATGATACTACAGGAATTTTAATACGAATTATGAATTGTGAACTCGGTAAATGCAGCACTAAATGGGCAAAAGATACTACATTATTGCGTTGATATTTGTTTCAATCTTCCAACAAGGTGAAACACAAACTGGTGGTCGGCATATCTATGAATTTGTCAATCTTTCGCCAGGATCTCGCATTGCTGCTTTAGGAGGAATGCCCATTGCATGGAGAGCAACAGATCCAGGAGTTGTATTTCAGAATCCTTCGTTAATGACAGACAAGTTGGATGGTACTGTACAATTCTCTCACCAATTCTATTTCGCTGATATCGGAACCGGACATTTTTCCTATTCTGATCACTTGAAAAAATGGAATCTGAATGTACAGGGAGGTGCACACTATATAAATTATGGAGATATTCCTCAAACTGATATTTATGATAATACACTTGGACAATTTAAGCCAAAGGAAACTGACTTTTACATTGCAGTTTCAAAAACCATAAAGGAACGACTTATCATTGGTGCCAATCTTCAATATATTTTTTCTACACTGAATAATTATAGCTCACAGGGTTTATCAGTCAATACAGGTATTTCATATTTTAATCCAGAAAAAGAATTTGGATTGAGTTTGGTTGTTAAAAATGCTGGTGTTCAAATCACGAAATACAATAATGAACGGGAAACTCTTCCATTCGAGATACAATTGGGATTTGCAAAAAAATTAAAGCACCTTCCTTTGATTTATCACATCACCTTCCAGCATCTTGAAAATTGGAATTTGAAATATGATGATCCGAATCTGGCAAATGACGGAGTACTTTTTGGTGATGTATCTACAGATAGTGAATTTGATAACTTCGTTGGCAATCTGCTAAGACATTTTGTGATAGGTGCAGAACTAAATTTTGGTAAAAAAGAAAATTTTTCAATTCGCTTAGGCTACAATCATTTACGAAATTCGGATTTATCCCTAAATGATTATAGAAGTTTTTCCGGACTATCCTGGGGCTTCGGTATAAAAATTTATAAATTTAAATTTGATTATTCTAATGCAGTCTATCATCTCGCAGGCGGGACTAGTCAAATCACATTGAGCACTAATCTCAATTCTTTTTTTAAGACTGAAATGTAAAAGAAGGCCTGGTAAAAATTATTAATTGGATTTGCGATGTAAAACAATTGACTAAAGTCAATTGAAATTGATCCCTCATCAATTAAACCTCCCTACGATAGACAGGCAATGAAACAAATTAATTCGTCAATAGTAAAAGAACCCCAACAATTTAGCAATTTAACCATCTATACTACTCAAGTTGAAATTCAGCTTTCAATCCTATTCTTTTTATCTTTGCGCGTCAAATTAGAGTACCGATGATTTACAGGGAAGTAAAAGGATTGAATTTACCGGAGATCGACAAAGAAATACTTGCTTTTTGGAGCGAAAACAAAATCTTTGAAAAAAGTATCAGCAACCGGGAAGGAGCTGAGTCATTTGTCTTCTATGAAGGACCGCCTTCTGCTAATGGTATGCCTGGCATCCACCATGTCATGGCCCGAGCAGTCAAAGATTTATTTTGCCGGTATCAAACACTAAAGGGTAAAAAAGTTCATCGGAAAGGAGGATGGGATACACATGGTTTACCAATCGAACTCAGCGTTGAAAAGGAACTTGGAATTACTAAAGAAGACATTGGTGTAAAAATTTCCATTGACGATTACAATCATAAATGCAGAGAAACAGTACTACGCTATAAAAACGAATGGGATGATGTAACACGCAAAATGGGTTATTGGGTAGATCTTGATCATCCATACATCACGTTTGAAAATAATTACATCGAATCGGTTTGGTACTTGCTGAAGGAAATTTATAAAAAAGGGTTTCTCTATAAAGGATTTACCATTCAACCGTTTTCACCAGCTGCCGGAACAGGTTTGAGTTCACATGAATTGAATCAACCGGGAGCATATCGCGAAGTGAAAGATGTTTCTGCGGTTGCTCTTTTTAAAATGCATTCAAATAGTTTTACTGCTGAGCAACTAAAATTGATTGGTGATCAACAAATTTTAGTAGCTGCGTGGACAACAACTCCTTGGACATTACCAAGTAACACTGCATTGGCAGTTGGTGATAGAATAGTGTATTCACTTGTTGAATGTCACAATCCATATACTCACGAAATCAATAAAATCATTTTCGCAAAGGACCTGGTGTACAAATGGTTTAAGCCTGAAAATGAAGTTCACAATCAATTGCCACCAGTTTCAGAAGATAAAAAAATTCATTTCAAAATTCTAATTTCTGAAATTAAAGGAAAGCAATTAGATGGGATGCGTTATGATCCATTATTTGATTATGCTAAGCCAACTGAAGGCGATGCATACAAAATATTAATTGGCGATTTTGTTTCCACAGAAGAAGGAACCGGTATCGTTCACATTGCTCCTTCATTCGGAGCAGATGATATGCGCATGGCTAAAAAGTATGGAATCGGTTCGCTCACTCTTGTAGATAAGCAAGGGCGATTCACCAGTGAAGTATATGATTTTGCAAAAGAGTATGTCAAAGAAGATTATTTAAATGCAGAACAAAAAGCCAAAGAAAAAATCCGCTTAGGATTGGATAAATATTTATCTGTTGATGAACGACTGGTCATCAAATTAAAGAAGGAAGGAAAATTATTCAATTCTCAAAAATATTTACACAACTATCCGCATTGCTGGAGAACAGATAAACCAATTTTATATTATCCAATGGATAGTTGGTTTATCAAAGTAACGGCTGTAAAAGATCGACTGATTGCATTAAACAACACCATTAAATGGAAACCAGAATCAACCGGTACCGGACGATTTGGTAATTGGTTGGAAAATGTGCAGGATTGGAATTTGTCTCGTTCGAGATATTGGGGAATTCCATTGCCGATTTGGAGATCTGCAGATGGAAGTATAGAAAAATGTATTGGCTCAATAGAAGAACTAAAAACAGAAATTGAAAAAGCAAATCGCATTCTGGGATTGAATCAAACCGTTCCTGATGATTTGCACCGGCCTTTTATTGATGAAGTCGTTTTGGTTTCCGATGATGGAAAAGAAAAATTAATCAGAGAGTTGGATTTGATTGATGTCTGGTTTGATTCAGGTGCAATGCCGTATGCACAGATTCATTATCCTTTTGAAGCTGGATCATTACAAGGTTTTTTTCCGGCAGATTTTATTGCAGAAGGTGTGGATCAGACACGTGGTTGGTTTTATACACTGCACGCTATTGCTGCTATGGTATTTGATAGTGTTGCTTATAAAGTGGTTGTATCGAATGGATTGGTGCTTGACAAGAATGGAGAAAAAATGTCGAAGCGTAAAGGCAATGTTGTTGATCCGTTTGAAACCATCAAATCCTTTGGAGCAGATGCTACTCGTTGGTATCTTCTTAGCAACGCCGATCCATGGGAAAATTTAAAGTTTGATCGGGAAGGAATCACTGAGGTACGCAATAAATTTTTCGGTACCTTATATAATACCTATACATTCTTTGCGATTTACGCAAATATCGATAAGTTCATTATTGATGAACAAAATGTAATGCCAATTGGAGAGCGAACTGAGTTGGACCGTTGGATTATTTCGCGATTGCAGAATGCTATTAAATCATATCGTTTGCTTATGGATGATTACGAACCAGCGAAAGCTGCAAGAGTAATCGAACAATTTGTTTCCGACGATTTATCAAATTGGTATGTACGTTTATCCCGACGCCGTTTCTGGAAATCAGAATCTACACAAGACAAACAAGCCGCATTTGAAACGCTGTTTGAATGCCTGATGGTTAGTGTACAGTTGATGGCTTCATTGGCTCCGTTTATGTCGGATTGGTTGTATAAAAATCTTACTGATGAATTGAGAGAAACGGCAATTAAGAACAATACTCCGTTGAAGTTTGAGTCTGTGCATTTGACAAACCTTTCCAATGTAGAAGTTAATTTAATAGATGAAGCACTTGAAAGGAGAATGGATCTAGCGCAACGGGTTTCTTCATTAGTACTTTCCTTGCGAAAAGCTCAAAAGATCAGAGTACGTCAACCGCTACAACAAATTTTAATACCGGTGTTAGATGACAGTATGCAATCTGATTTACAAAAAGTAGAAGAACTGATCAAATCTGAAGTAAATGTCAAAGAAGTAAAATATATTCATGGAGAAACAGGACTGGTAAAAAAGAAAGCCAAACCCAATTTCAGAACGCTCGGTAAAAAATTGGGTAAGCATATGAAAGAAGCTGCTGATCTAATTTTGAATTTTAATAATGAAGACCTCCAAAAAATAGAACAGGGTGGTGAAGTTTCTTTAAAATTGGATGATGCCTTATATTCAATATCAAAAGAAGATATTGAAATTGTTTCAGAAGATATTCCTGGATGGTTGGTAAGTCATGATGGAAGTATGACTGTCGCTTTGGATATCAACATCACGCATGAGTTGATGTCAGAAGGTCATGCCCGAGAATTGATCAACCGCATACAAAACATCAGAAAAGATAAAAACTTTAATGTAACTGATCGCATCAAAGTCAAGCTCGAAAAAAACCAGGAAATTTCCAAAGCACTTGAGTCATATCGCGAACTCATCAGCAATGAAGTACTCGCTAATTCTATTGAAACAGTTTCTGATAATTTTCCTGAAAAAATGGTATGGCTAGATGATCAGCAAATTGGAATTGAGGTGGCGGTTGATTAGGATAAATTGTCCCGTAGGGATCCCTTTGGCATTTAATTGTTACATTGCTTAATTGTTATCCGTTTGTCTGCTTTTCTACTTGACTCCCCTTTATATTTTAATAAACTTTCTAAACGTAACTCTATTCCTCTCACTGATTTTAATAAAATACATTCCTGAAGGGAATTGATTCAGTTTGCAATTAAAGTTTTCTTGTTGGGTTGGAATTCTTATCTTAATAATTGTTTTCCCATCTTTTGAATACAAATCCAATTGCAAAGGAAATGTAGCTTCTTTTGGAAAATCAAAATGCAAAATGTCTTCTGCGGGGTTCGGATACATTTTAATTTGATCTGAAACTGTTTCTTTATTTTTAATAATCACATCACATGATTCTATTTTAATATTTTTTATCAACAAACTATCTGTATAAGCTTCAGCCGGAGTAAGATCGCTGGTGAAGGAAAGTGCATCGCAGAGGTCGCCGTCCTGAAGAGCTTCCACCTCTAGACTGAATAGAATCAAATCCGAATCAAAGGAACTTTTACTGGCATTATACCAGAGCATGCTGAGTAAACCGCGATTAATAAATTCAAAGTTGAATAAATCTGTACTCAATTTAAAGGAGCCTGAATGAAAATCCTTGAATTTGATTTTTGATGTCTCGAATCTCAATGTTCCCTGAAAACCATAAATATCCTTAAAATTTCTACTTGTAATATCAATATTCAAACGCTCCCCTTGAATGACTTGACGATTCTTGAATTGAAATATCAAACTGTTTTTTATTGAAGATGTTAATGGGACAAAGTTCCGAGGACTTGCATAATCTGTAACGTCACCCATTTGAAAGGCCCTGAAATCAATATAGTACTGTGTATTCTTATTTATT
>JAYVIT010000383.1:0-28895 GCA_043769965.1 Saprospiraceae bacterium | reverse complement strand
TTCGTTTAATTTTTCTGCAACCTTACGGGTTATGTAACCAGATATTTTGCGAACATTCGCATCAGCCTGTAAATATGATCTCGATACATTCAAAGGAATATCCGGAGAATCAATGACTCCATGCAACAACATCAGATACTCAGGTACAATTTCTTTTACATCATCCGTCACAAACACCTGGTTGGAATACAAATGAATTTTATTCTTTTGTAATTCTATGTTTTGTTTGATTTTTGGAAAATAAAGAATACCAGTAAGGTTAAATGGATAATCAATATTCAGATGTATCCAGAATAATGGTTCTTCGGAATACGGATATAATTCAGTATAAAAGTTTTTATATTCTTCTTCTGTAATCTCTAATGGATTTTTTTTCCAGGTTGGAAAAGGATTATTGATGATGTGGTCTATTTCAATTTCTTTCTCTTCATCACCTTCTTTTGTTTTTTCTTTTCTTGTTCCAAACTTAATAGGTATCGGTAAAAACTTGCAGAATTTTTCAAGCAAAGATTCGATCTTACTTTCTTCTAAAAAATCTTTTGCTTCATCAGTAAGATATAGGACTATATCTGTGCCGCGTTCGGCCTTCTCAATTGATTCAATACTAAAATTCGTATCTCCTTCACAAGTCCACTTTACTGCAATGGCATTTTCCTTGTAAGACTTTGTAATCACTTCAACTTTTGCGGCAACCATAAATGCAGAATAAAAGCCCAGACCGAAATGTCCAATGATATTAGTCTCTCCTTTATATTTACTAAGGAATTCTTCCGCCGAGGAAAAAGCAAGTTGGTTGAGATAGCTTTTTACTTCCTCTTCATCCATTCCCAGACCGTTATCTCTAAAGGTTAAGGTTTTTTCTTCTTTATTGATGATAATCTCTATTTTGAGATCTCCTAAATCTCCTTTGACTTCGCCTTTTGAGGACAATACCTTTAGTTTGTTGGTGGCATCAACTGCGTTTGAAATCAACTCCCGGAGGAAGATCTCCTGCTCAGAATAGAGGAATTTCTTAATGATGGGAAAGATATTCTCGGTATTGACAGAAATTTTACCTGTTTGCATGGATTGTTTAGTTTAAACAAGGCTTGTCAAAGTATGTGCCATGATCAAAAATCTGCCATTTTGACCTAAAATCAGGAAACATGGATGATCTTATTATAGCAAAAGGCTCAAAATACAATTCAAAAGGACCCGATGATGAAAACTTGAATCTGGGTTTAACAAACATCACATATGCAAAGGAATTTGCATTTTAATACATAGTATAGAATTCTAAAATACAATATTGAAATATATTATAACTTATTGATTTTGTGTTATTTACAAGCTTATAGATTCCTCCAATTGACTGATATGCAATATTTTTTTGATTCCTATTAAAATTGGCAAGATTTATGCATTCTATTTATAGTCCGGGAAGCCGGATACGTACCCAAAGAATTGGATACGAGACAATTTTTGAGATCGGTTTGCTGGGGGGTATAAACCGATCTCTTTTTTTTTGCTATCGGTAAACATACTAATCCATTCTCCATCATAATTTAGAAGTTTTCTGGGGTCACTTTAATTTTCTAAGGACCAAATCGATATTGCAGGCTTACTCAGGAATCTCTTAACTTCATAATTCATTCCCGAAAGCCTTCGCGATTAATCAGTGTTCACTATTCTTTTTTTAGTGTTAATATTGAACAAGTTAGCAGAATATCAAATGACGATTATGGCCTGCCTGGGCGGGCTGGAATAATGAATTTTGAAGTAAATTGAGAAGTATTAATTCTTAAATTAAAATTCATCATTCGGTGTTCGATGTACTTAATTCAATTTGGATATACCTAAAAATTCATCAACATCAACTATTCATCTGCTTTTAACCAACTTCCCACATCTGGGCAATTCGATTTTACAGCTGGATCAATTTCGATATAAGCTTTGGGCACATTATTGCTTAGCCATTCTTGGAACTTCATATTTTTCTTGAACTCTTTTGCGGCCAATTGAATCTTTGCATAGTCTTGTTTTAAATTGGCTTTATGAGGGCTGGTTTTTGAATTTAGTTTGGCAATGGCGAAGGATTTTGTACCATCAGGTTCCAAAGTTGAAAAGGGTTTTGATATCTCTCCTACTTTTAAAGCATCAATAGCAAAAAATACATCTGGATCCAATTCTCCAGTTTCAAAATTTGCTGTGCCACTTTTGGGATTTATAAGTAAGCCTCCATTATTATAGGACTCTGATTTTTTATCCGAATACAATCTAACAGCAGTTTCAAATTGTATAGAATCTTTTATAACTAAAGTTCGTATAGAGTCGAGGTATTTTTCTGCAAGTTTATAATCACTATCTTCGATTCGTGGTTTGACTAAGATGTGTTGACATAAAATAGAATTTCCCCTACGTTCTATTAACTTGATTATATGCAAACCAAACTCAGTTGTTACTATACCTGAAACTGAATCTTTTTCGAGACCATATGCCACTGCTTCAAATTCCGGTACCAATAATCCTCTTTTCATCCATCCCAATGAACCGCCATTTTTTGCGGACCCCGGGTCGTCAGACATGATAGATGCCAGTTTTGAAAAATCTTCACCATTTTTTATTTTCTGTAATACTTTCTCTAATTTTTCATATGAAGCTTTCCGTTGTGTTTCGTTTACTTTTGGTTTATAAACTATTTCTGATAACTCGACTTCTGCATTGAAATAGGGAATGCTGTCTTTAGGAATTCTATCAAAAAATGATTTTGTTTCTTCGGGAGTAATGCGAATATCACCAATTATTTTATTCTGCAACCGCTCTGCCAATATTTGATTTCTCAAATCATCTCTGAAACGATCTCTGGTATCGGAAACCGATTGTCCATAATACTCTTCAAATTTTTGATAATCATTATTAAAGTAATTTAAAATCTGGTCTATTCTGGCATTGAGTTGTTGTTCAATTTCTTCATCCTTCAATTCAATACTATCCACTTTTGCCCGGTTGACCATAAATTTTTGAATTAACAGATTTTCTAGAATTGAGCAAGAGTTATCTTCAAACTTATTACCCTGTCTGCTTTTCAAAAAACTAATTTGTTCCTGCCAATCAGAATATAAAATAACTTCACCACCGACTTTTGCAATAATTTTATCAATCGTCTTTGATTGTGTATTTCCTATAAGTGTTATAAGACAGAATACAAGTAATAGCAAATTTTTCATTTGTTTACCGTTCATTTGTTTGTAAAATTAATTTTCTTATTTTTTAATTCTTTATCATAAAGATCCGTTTTTATTCGATCCAATAATAGAATTTTTCGTTGATGAAGAATAGCCTGGGTTGCTTGTTCTCTTAAAAATGAAAGAGGGGGATCCTGATTAGGCTTTACAACTTCAAAAAATTTCAACTTATATGCAAAATTGAAATCTGCAAAATCCCTGCTTGTGCCTCCATGTATACCATTTTCATTCAAATATTTTGATGGTATAAATTGTTTGATTTCCTCCCACTTGTACCATTTATCTGGATTCAAAAAACAAATATCCGCATTATTCTGGCAATAGATATTGAGCAATTGATAGTTTCTGGCATTTTGAGTTTTCCAAATGTTGTCCAGATTTTTAGAATCTGCAATGGGTTTATTGGCTTTAATAAAAATAAATCTGAAAATAGTACTCTCTAATTTATATCGAGATTTATTGCTTTGATAATATTCAATAAGTTCCTGATCAGATATAACAGTATCCAGTTTTTCCCTGATCAATTGTTCCTCAAACTTAAGAAGTAATAATTCCTTCCGAAAATCATCAGTAAGTCTATCGATCTCTTGTTGATCCTTGATTTGGTCATTGGCTTCACTAATCATTATTTGGTCCTTAACCCAATTTTCAATGTAATTACTAACTACAAGCTGGCTATCGCGATTATGAACTTCTTCAGCAACACGTTGCGCTATATCAGAATACTTCAATTGCTTGTTTGCGTACTTGACCAATACCGCATCTTCTGCAAGGTCCACTGCAGTGTCATTATTTTTACATGAAATTAATAAGCAAAAAATGATTACTGGAAAAAGAAAATATCGTTTATCAAACATTTGATAAAACTATTTCTTGATAAGACTTGCGAAAACATTTTCATTTAATTGAACAGGATATTTGGTTTTCAACTCTTCAACCCACATGACTTCAAGATAATCCTGGTAATCGGCAATGATATATCCTCTGGCCTCATCAATGGATTTGAATGAAACGGGTAATATTTCTTCCACTTTTCTAAATGTATAACTTGTCAGTCCTGAATCTAAACTTAAGTCTGTAATAGCACCTTTTGAAAAAGAAATTCCTTTATAAGAATCAGGCGATTTTTTTTCAGCAGTATTTTTCTGATATGAAATATATTTTTTATCAGGATCAAATTTCTCCATCACTTTATCAATTGTGTTTTTCTTTGCGAATTTATAGATTTCATCAACCAATTTTTTATCAGTTGTGTCCATGTTAATGGAATGAATTACTGCTCTTTCATCCCATTTATAATTCATTTTATTCTTTTCATAAAATGCTTTCAGTCCGGTAGTATCCTCAGAAGCTTTGTCCCAAACCACATTTTTTGTAGCTTCAAATAATAATATGCCTTCCCTGTATTCTCTCATCAATGCTTTAAAATCTGCATATTTCTCTTCCAGTTTTCCTTCTTCAAATTGCAGGCATTTTTGTGAAGAAAATTCTTTCTGCATATTTTTCAAAGTCGACATAATATCTTTTGAATCGCCACCTTGAAGTCTTTGACGGGTATTTGTTTTTACATATTCTGCAAAATCCAGAGTATTAAATTCTTTGTTTCCTAAAGTAAACAGCCTCTCGTTTTTGAGGCTTTCCGGTACACGCCATTTGTAAGTATAAAAATTGGAATCCATTTGGCTTGCAAAATTTTTCAGTGCTTCTGGATTTTCCTTATACCCAGCTTCTTCTTTTATTTTCTCAATGAAGGTACTTTGGGCAACATTAAATCTTTGATCTCTTTGAATATCTACTTGTATTTTTCGTTTAGCCCTTTCATATGGGATTTCTTCATCCTTTCTCAATCGTTTGATTATGTGCCAACCAATGCTGGATTCAACCGGCATCGAAATATCACCATCTTTTGCCAATTTAAATGCCTCGTCTTCGAAAGCTGGTTCAAATTGGTTAATACCAAAATAACCAATATTACCTCCCTGGGGTGCTGTTGACTTATCCTGGCTAAGTGTTCGCGCAAGTTCTTCAAAACTCTGTCCCTCTTTGAGTAATTTATAAATACTGTCCGCTTTGGTTTGAGACGCCACATCGTTAGTTCCCTTCGTCGCTTTTTTAATTAATATATGAGCTGCCTCCATTCTTCTAAAAGCAGGGCGTTCTATTTCTACTCTTAAAACATGATAACCCAATCTGGTACGTATAGGCATTTGATTGATTTCACCAGGAGGTGTTGAATAGGCTGCATTTTCCAAATCATAAAATCCATCAGGAAACATAGAAGTAAACCAACCTAATCGACCACCTTTTTGAGCAGAATTTAAATCATTAGACATTTTTGCAACTTCAGCCCATTTCATACCGGTTTTGATCATACGAATGGCATTCGTTGCCTGTGTAAAAGCTTGCATAGTATCTGCACCGGTTGCATTAGGGCTAAGACTAAACAAGATATGATTGAGTAGTAAATCCTTTTTCTGACGCTCATACACTTCACGGGCCAGGCGGTCAGTCACTTCTTTATCATTTAAATAATTGGAAGTCAATTGTTGTCTATACCCTTCCAACTCTTTAATTAATGCCGGAATCGTATCTACCTGCATGTCTTTTGCAGCCTGCACTTTTAGTTTGAACTTGGTATACAATTTCAAATAATCAGTCAATGATTTTTTACTATAATCAGCTTCCTTGCCATTATTCTTATTATAGATGTAATCGAATTCCGATACCTTGACTGCTTGCCCTGCAACTGAAAATAATACAGGGTCGTTAACCTGTGCAATGCTGGTAAAAGCCAGAATTAGAAAAAATAAAAGATAAATTGATCTCATAAGGATTTGATAATTTTTAAAAACGGTCAAAATTAATAAGTAGATACATACAGAGTCCTATTTGTCGAGGCATAGTATTGCTTATTAACTATATATTATAACTAAGTTGCCTTTCAATCTTGAAGAAAAACCCTTTTGACCCTGCTGGATATGCCACAAAGAATTTCATAGGGTATTGTTTTGACGAGATTTGCGAGATCTTCAATGGGAGCATTTTTACCAAAAATTTCAAACTCCGTTCCCTCCTTGACATTCTCCAATAAGCTTACATCTGCCATACACATATCCATACACACAAATCCCTTTATGGCGTGTCTCTGTCGATTGCACCATACAGAATATCCATTGATACCAGCATTTCTAGGAAGCCCATCAGCATAACCTATTGAAAGTACGGCAATTTTGACTTTAGAATTCAATTTACCAGAACGATTATAACTCACCGTTTCTCCAGGAGAATACCATTTAATCTGGGAAGCTCTGGTTTTTAAAGTATGGGCCTTTTCTAGTTTTTTTGAGAGTTCTGGATTGGAATCAATACCATACATTCCTATTCCCAATCTAATCATATCGTATTGCAAATGGGGGTGCCTGGCTATTCCGCCACTATTTAATAAGTGCAATAAAGGAATTTTTCCTGTTCCAGCTTTTAATTGATCAACCATTAAATCAAACAGTTTGGCTTGCTCTATGGTAAAATCATCCCAGATTTGACTATCGCTACCTGCTAAATGTGAAAAAATACTTTTTACTTCAATCTGTGGGTTGTCATTTAAAAAAAGAATTAACTGTTTTAAATCTTGCTTTAAGAAACCCAAACGATGCATGCCGGTATCAAGTTTGATATGAATACCAACAGGAATAAGTTTACCAATTTCCTTTAATAACCGCTCGCATTGGTGTATCGAAAAAATTTCAGGTTCAAGCTGGAAATCTAATAATGAAGAAAAATCAGCAGTGCCTGCATTCATCACCATAATAGGTGTTTGAATACCTTTTTGCCGTAAAATAATTCCTTCATCAGGATAGGCCACAGCCAGATAATCAATTTTTTGATGTTCAAGTAACCTAGCAATTTCATAATGTCCACTTCCGTATGCCGCTGCCTTTACAACAGCCATAATTTTTGTGTTCTTTTTTAGAAGTGACCTGTAAACTTGAAGATTGTGCGTAATTGCTTTCAAATCAATTTCAAGAATCGTATCGTGTTTTGATAAACTCAACTGATGAAAGACTTTTTCTAATTGAAATTTCCTTGCTCCTTTAATCAAAATCAATTCATTCCTAAGAAACAATGAATCCATGTTGTCAATAAATTGCTCTGTAGAGTGATAGTGATAATAAATGATTTCTTTGGAGAGATATGACTTTATGATTTTAATATTTCTTCCTATTGCAATAAGTTTTTGAATCTGATATTTACTCAATAAATATTCAACTGAATACCAAAATTCTTTTGAATTTTTTTGATCTGCAAAATCCGTCAATATTAGAGTTCTTGGCATTTGATGATTTTGCTGATCTACAAATTGCAAAGCCAATTGCAATGATTTTAGATCCAGACTGTAGCTGTCATTAATTAAAATACAACCATTGATTCCTTCTTTTTGCTCGAGACGCATTGCAAGGTTATGCAATTGATCCAATCCTTTCTGAATGGATGCTGCCTTCAATCCCAACTCCAACGACAAAACAATGCAATGAAGTAAATTTTCAATAGAAGCTTCGTCTTCAAATTTCAAAATAAATTGAAATATCTGATTTTTATGAGCAATTTTAAGAAGCAGTCCATTTTGACTTTTGGAAAATTCAATGACTTTGAAATCAGCATCTTCTTTCCTCGACCAGGAAATATTGTTTAGATGTTTTTTTCGATGATATTCGACACTTTCATAATCCTTGCAATAAACAAATTTGGAAACGGATTCAAATAATCTTAATTTCTCCCTGGTTTTTTCATCCATCCCCGAAAAGCCTGACTGATGGGCATCGCCTATATTAGTTAATAATCCAATTGTCGGTTGAATCATCTCCTGTAAATTTTCCATTTCACCCGTTTTGGAAATTCCGGCTTCAAAAATTCCCAATTGATGAGAATCATTTAATTCGAGTACGGATAGTGCCACACCTAATTGAGAATTAAAACTTTTAGGACTTTTGCAAATGTTGAATTTATGTTGCAGAATTGATGATAACCATTCTTTGACGATTGTTTTACCATTACTTCCAGTTATTCCTACAACTGGAATAAGAAACCGGGATCTGTGAAAACTTGCGAGTTTTTGCAATGAGCGCAATACGTCTTTCATTCTAAAAAAACATACAGAATCATCTATTAAATCAAATGATTCAGATACCACAAATACTTTGACTCCTTTACGTTTTAATTCTGGTATAAATTCATGGCCATCAGAATGATTCCCTTTCAAAGCAAAAAACAAACAGGATTCTGGATTAATGATAAGCCTACTGTCAATTTCAGGATGGTTGAGTAGTAAATCCGAAAGATTCCTATTATACTCACTCACATTAAGTATGTTAGCTATTTCACGAACGGTGTATTCCATTCAGATTTATTCTTCTTAATAATTTGTTTAATAACTTGATCGCTTTCAATGCTATACACTAATTTATTCATTACATAAATCAAGAAACAAGATCAAAGCCAATGTCTTTTCTATAATATTTCCCTTCATATTGAATTTCTTCGGCTAATCCCAAACTGGAACGTAAGGCAGAATCCATTGTTGAAGCCAACGAGGTTATTGAAATGACTCTTCCTCCATTTGTTTTTAAAACATGATCCTCTTCGGATGTGCCTGCATAAAATAGAATACTTCCATCTGGAATTGCAACAGGTAATTTGATTATTTTTCCATTCTCATGTTTTTCTGGATAACCCTTACTTACTAACATTATGGTAACTGCAGTTCTTGAGTCTGTATCAATTGTAATTTCGTTTAATCGTTCCTCTTCCATAGCCAGAATTAATTCAATGAGATCATTTTTTAATCTAGGTAAAATAACCTCCGTTTCCGGATCACCCAACCTGCAATTATATTCTATGACAAATGGGTTGTCATTTACATTGATTAATCCAAAAAAAATAAATCCTTTATATGAAATTCCATCTTTTTCCAGACCATCCAAAGTAGGTTGAATGATTAGATCGCGAACTCTATTCATCAAATTCTCATCAACAAAACTGACTGGAGAAACTGCTCCCATCCCACCTGTATTCAGACCTGTATCATTTTCACCAATGCGTTTGTAATCTTTTGCTTCCGGTAATAGTACATATTGTTTTCCATTAGTAAGGATAAAAACTGAAAATTCAATTCCGGATAAAAATTCTTCAATTACAATGGTCTCAGAAGATTCTCCAAACTTTCCATGAAACATTTCTGACAATTCCAATTCTGCAGAATGATGATCCTGGCAAATGACCACACCTTTACCGGCCGCAAGGCCAGAAGCTTTTATAACTATTGGAGTTGAACTATTATTTGAATATTGAATTGCTTCAGATTCTTGTTCTTTGGTAAATGTTTTATAGCCAGCAGTAGGTATATTATGTTTTTGCATAAACTCTTTTGAAAAAGCTTTACTGCTTTCCAACATAGCACCTTGCTTTTCAGGCCCAACCAATATTGGTTTGAATGGCGATGTTGAAGCCAATATTGTGTCCATCAGTCCTTCTGCAAGAGGGACTTCAGGCCCACATATTAAAATATCAATATCAAATTCCTGGATAACTGCCAATATATGCTGATGATCTCTAAGTTCCCCTGGTATTTGAAATGCAAAATCTGTAGTGCCCGGATTACCAGGCATTATAAAAAGCTGAGCCAATAATTGACTTTGACTAATTTTATAAGCTAAAGCGTGTTCGCGTCCGCCGGAACCAAGAATTAATACATTCTTTTTCATACCAGAATTCCGGCAAAGTTAGAGAAAATGAAGATGAATTAATATTTGGGAATTTGGATTAGAGATATCCAAAGAAATCGTGGTTTAGAAAAGATTCTATTAAAATGAATAAATATTAATCTACAATTCTGATCCTACTTCTCCTTTGACAATCATTCTGAAACCATTTCCGTGAATATTAATAATTTCGATATTAGTGTCTTTAGCCAGGTATTTTCGCAATTTTGTTACGAACACGTCCATACTCCTTGCTGTAAAATAATTATCTTCTCCCCAAATTTTACTTAGTGCTTCTGATCTTGGAAGAATTTGATTCCTGTGTTGGCAAAACATTTTTAGCAATAATGCCTCCTTTGGAGATAGTTTTATTTTTTCATTGATCTCGTTATTTTCCTTTGTGTAAAGAATCCTTAAAGGAAAATTAAAATTATAGATGCCAATATTGAACTCTACTGTATCATCTTCTGGATCTACCTTTTTTAGGGAGCGTTTCAGAATGGCCTGCACCCTATACAGCAACTCTTCTGAATTAAAAGGCTTGGTCACATAGTCATCTGCACCAATTCTGAACCCTTCCAATACATCTTCTTTAAGCGTTTTAGCAGTCAGAAAAATAATTGGTATCTCATTGCTTTTGGACCTAATATCTTTTGCTAGTGAAAACCCATCCTTCCGGGGCATCATCACATCAAGAATACAAAGATCATATTGCCCACGGCGATATTGTTCAAATCCATCTATGCCGTCTATAGCAAGGTCAACATCATAGCCATGCATCTCCAGATATGAACGGAGAACGTCTCCAAAATTACGATCATCCTCAACCAGTAGAATCTTGGTAATGGTTTTGGGCTCTGTTTTTGTACTTAACATAAATCTGGTTTTCTGTTATAACGATCAAAAAATAAGAATGTACCTATATGTTTTGAAAAAATTAGGTTTTTACCGGGAAAGTGAGGATAAATGTGCTCCCTTTGCCAGGTTCACTTTCGACTTCCACTTTCCCACTATGCTCAATGGTCATTGCTTTCACATAACTCAATCCCAGACCAAATCCCTTCACATTATGAATATTTCCGGTGGGTACTCTATAGAACTTTTCAAATATTAATTTCTGCGATTCCCTATTCATCCCGATACCCTTATCCCGGATACTGATTTCAATAAAATTTCCGATATTTCGGGTAGTAACTTTGATCTCAGGTTTTTCCGGAGAGTATTTATTTGCATTATCAAGCAGGTTATAAATGATATTAGTCATGTGAATTGGATCACCCATGATATTCGCATTAAGGGCATTCAGCTCTTTTGAAATCATACCTTCTCTTTGTTGAAGTTGAAGATTTATATTGGCAACTGCCTGATCGATAATTTCATGAATATTTAAATCTTTTAAATTGAGTCTGAAATCCTGTTTGTCTAATAGTGCCATTTGTAGTACTTTTTCAACCTGACTAAGCATTCGACGATTTTCTTGTTTGATTATATCGGCAAACTTTCTAATCTTATCAGGTAAGTTAATTACCATTGGACTCGTAATTGAATCGGAAGCCAATGAAATTGTGGCTATAGGTGTTTTAAATTCATGAGTCATATTATTTACAAAATCATTTTTAATATCTGAAAGTTTTTTCTGTCTGAAGACTACATAAATCACATAAGAAAAACAAGCTAAAATGATCAATGTTAAAAGCAGACTCAAGGCGAGCAAAGGCCAGACCGAACTCCATAACCAACTTGTCTTATTTGGAAAAAAAACCTTGAGTATCCCCGGATTTCCGGTAATCGATGGAAAAATACCAATTTGATATTTTGTGTTTTGAAGTTGAGCCTCCAGTTTAAGTCCAGGATCGGAAACCCTGTTATTGTTTCCAACATCTGCCAAATAATAACCATTGAGAATAATCATCTTCTTTCTAAAATTATCAAATACTCCGAAAGAATAGTCTAGATCCAAATGAAGTTCGAGGAATTCCTGTGTTAAAATCTTCTTTAGAAATAGAGGATCAATTCTTCTCTCTAGTGGAAATTTTTGTAATCTCATTTCCCGGTCGATTAATTCGATTTGCTTTTGTTTCTCATTCCATTCATCCAACAATAATGTGGAAGACAATGTCAAACTCGGATCGTGTTTTTCTAATCGGTCTCCTACGCGTTGTAAAACTGCAATGATTGACTCATTAAATTGCTCTTCTTTGAGCCTAACTGACCAATTAATCCAATAAAGCTGAACAATAGTAGTGCCCATTAAGGCTAATGCCATTAAACCTATTACTATCCAAATCGCCCTTTTAGTCATGCAAATAAAAACTCAAAAATCCCTAAAAAGATCTAATAGGAATTCTATTTTCACCTCAAATTAACCATATTCAATTATTATCAACTATTAGATTTGACGAACATTACCAAATTTGCTCTATTAATCCACTGTAATCCAATTGGTTAATATATTAAATATTTTTCGTATTTTAAATATCTAAAAAATATTTACCAAAATATTTGGAGGGAATCATAAAAATGTATTTAATTTGCAATAGCTATTTGAGAGACAAGAGAGACGCTAACGAACTCAAATAAGATCAAAAGATATATCAAATGGTGATTAACAAGAATTTTTAGGGTGTTCTCATAGTGTTATTTAAAGGATCGGCCCTCCCAGGGTCGATCTTTTTTTTTGTTAAATCACATCAATTTTCTTTTTAAGAATATTTTGTTAGTTCATTCGTTTAAAGGCTTATTCATTTATAAAATATGCTCCGCTACTTAATCCTGATATTATTTCCATTTTTATCAGATGCACAATCTGATTTAGCTATCGGTAAATGGGCCACACATCTTCCATTTAATAGTGGAAATTTTATTACCCAAAGCAACAAATTCATTTATTATTCCACTGAATTTGCCATACTCAAAATCAATAAAGAAGATTTGAGTTATGAACGGTTAACAAGAACGGAAGGCTTAAGTGATTCTAAAATCAGAACAATCTTTTTTCATAAAGGCCAATCCACATTAATTGTTGCTTATGATAATGCAGCACTTGATTTAATAAATGGTAAACATGTTCAACCCATTGTTGACATCGTTAATTTTAATAACATTCCTATTGACAAATTCATTAATAAAATTTCGTTGCAAGATGAAAACCATGTTTTTATTTGCGCAAACTATGGATTATCACTTTTAAATGTTGAAACCGGAAAATTTATTTTTACCTTATTTACTCCAAATCTAAAAGTATATGATTGTATAAAAGAAAACAATCAATACTTTATGGCCACAGAATCAGGAATCTATTATCTCGAAATTAAAGGCAATGAAATCATTCAAAATTTTAATAGTTGGAAAAAGCTAGATCAATCATATGGTCTGTCACCATCAGCTTCATACCATTCATGTGTTAAATTCAAAGGTTCTGTCTATGTTTCAAGTACAACAGAAATACATCAATGGCAAAATCAAAAATTCAATTCCGTTTTTATTGATCCTGATTATAGTGTAAAATACCTTGCAGAAGGAGTAAACTACTTACTAGTTGGATTACATTGTACAACGACAAACTGTAAAGAACAACTTGGTTATATCGATGAAAATTTAAATTTTAAATTGAGTAATCAAGATTGTACTGATCAAAATCTATATGCAATTGAGTCTGATGATGGCACTATTTGGTATGCAGATGTCCGTTGGAGTTTCAGATTTTCTGAAAAAGCAGGTGATCCCTGTAATAGTATTTTGGTACCCGGACCAGAAACAAATCGTTGCTTTGAAATTGCTTCATTGCAAGATGGCATTTACGTAGCCACTGGAGGAGTAGATAATGTATTTACACCAAGATATTGGAGTACGGGAATTTTAAAATATTCCAACCATTCCTGGACATCTATTAATTCATACACGGTTGCGGCACTTCAAAGTTTTGATATAAGAGATATTTTACGAATTGCTGAACACCCTGATAAAACTAAAATCTATTTTGCAAGTGCAGTAAAAGGACTTTTAGAATATGATAAAAGTAATGACACTTATAAACTTTACAATAATATAAATTCACCTTTAGAACTAACAAATGGTGACACGGGAACAATTCGTCTTACAGGATTGGCATTTGATAAAGACAAAACACTTTGGATCACAAATCATCTCGCCTTAAAAGCAGGTTTGTATTCCCTTAATGATAAAGGGGAATGGAAAAAATATATTTTTCCAAACAATCCAAATTTTTTTATGGAAGTAAAAGTCGATCAGAATGGTTATAAGTGGTTGCCAAACAGACAAAGCGGAGGCATACAGGTTTTTGATGAAGGAGATCCTGAAAATGCAACAGATGACAGAAGTATCTTATTGACTACAAGTAATACTGAAATGACCACTAATGATGTAAGAACAATAGAAGTAGATCTCGATGGAGATGTATGGGTAGGTACTGCTGAAGGACCTGTGGTATTTGAATGTGGTTCATCTATTTTTGATGGAACGTGTAAAGGAAACAGAAGAAAAGTAGATCAGGATGGTATTATTTATTTTTTGCTTTCTTCTGAAGTGATCACAACCATTGCAATCGATGGTGCAAATAGAAAATGGTTTGGCACAAGCAACAATGGTATATATGTACAATCTCCTGGTGGAGAAATACAGATTTATAATTTCAATACCGGAAACAGTCCTTTATTAGACAATAGCATTTTTGATATCTCCATTGATCAAAAAACTGGTGAAGCCTGGATTGCAACAGCAAAAGGATTGCAGGTACTCAGATCGGATGCTACTCATGCGAAAGACTTTTTCACGGGTACACCCCTCGTTTTTCCAAATCCGGTTACTCCTGATTACCTTGGACCAATTGCAATAAAAGGATTAGCAAGAGATTCCCGGGTTAAAATTACTGATCTAAGCGGACGATTAGTTTTTGAAACTATTTCCAATGGGGGCCAGGCTATTTGGGATGGCAACGATTACCTAGGAAGGAAAGTTAGTTCAGGAGTTTATCTTGTTTTTGCCAACACTACTCAGGATTTTGAAAGCGCTGAAGCTGTTGTCACAAAAATTGTGATTAGCAGATGACGTTTTTATATTTTCACCAATTCTCTCTTTAAGAATTTTTTAGATCCATGTATCGATGATGTTAATAAATTTAATCATTGATACTATTTTTTGATTACAAATGCAATTCTTTTAGTACAAGCATCATTTAATTCATAACTAGAAATTAATCTTAATATTCAATATCCAAAATCTATTTTACTACAGTAAATTGTTTATGAATAATTCCTGTATTCGTTTGAATTCTTAATACATATACTCCAGGTGCTAATTCAGCTGTTCTGATAATCGCATTCTGACGACCTGCTGTTAAATACTTACCAAAAGGATTAGTAAATAATATTTTTCCAGTTTTATCAATTACCTGCGTTTCTACCTCAGTATTTTCCGGCAACTTCAATTCAATACCCAAAACATCTCTAACAGGATTTGGATAGAGAAATACACTCAATTCATTCTCAATTAAAACTCGTATTTCAATGGTTTTACTGTATGTAAATTTTCCATTCCGATTTACCTGTTTGAGACGATAGTAGTATGTTCCAGAAATAGTAATTTCAAAATTATCAAATTCATAATCATGCCTTGTCAAACCGGTATTATCATCGGCTTTAACCTGACCTATTTCTTTAAATACCCAATCTGATTCATGTTTTCTTTCAACCACGAAATGATCATTATTTATTTCGATTCCCGTCATCCAGTTAAGTTCAATGAAACTTCCGTTATATTCTCCTTCAAAATGGAGCCATTGCAAATCTAATTTTTGCGGAATCAATCCTTCATCTAAAGTTTTTCTTGAAACCTCTTTATTTGAAATACCATCTTTATCAAGTGTTACCACAATTTCTGAATCCAATTCATAAGATATTGGTACTCCAATCAACACTTTATTTTCTAAATCAATGCTATCTTTCTTGAGATCACCACCCGATGTCGCTTTGATCTGACAACCGGCACCAATATTGACTAATGCTTGTCCACTCAATAATGTAAAATTCTCTGTTGTATTCAATCCATTTAAATGTGTGATATCACAATCTTTGTTTGAATTACCTCCTTTATATGGTGCACTAGCAGCCAAAGAAAGCGGTAAGTCAAAACGCAAATAATATTTACCTGGCTTGAGACAACCCGTAATAAAGTATCCATCTTTACTTGGTATACCCTGTTTGATTCTTGATTTTATAGTATCAACTATAATCTTACTGATGGCGTCTACTATATAAATTTTCATTCCATTAATTCCTTTTTCCCGCTTATCATATATTCCATCAATATTTCTATCCGTCCACACGTCACCATCCATTAAAGCGCATTTGTATAATCCCAAATCCCAGTTAGCACTGTACTCACCTGGAAGCAATTTTATTGTTTGAGTTGTACCTTGTCCATTTGAATTTCCAAAATCGCTGTCTTTTTGATCAGAACCCTGATCGGGTGTAGTAATAACCCATCCACCAGATGGTTGGAATTTTAGATAATACTCCTTCGGCATAAGATCTTTAAACTCATATCCTCCTACTGAATTGGTCACAACAGAACTTAGTTGTGTGTTTGAAACAGCATCATAGAGTAAGACTTTCACATTTGCGATACCTTCTTCACCTACAGCCTGGATTCCATCTCCATTTCTATCATGCCATACCGTATCTCCTAAGCTTGCATATCTTATTATTCCTGCATCATAGGTACTGTCTATTTGTCCCGGTACTATATTAATACATTTTCCAGTTCCCATTGAATCAACATCACTATCCATATTATCATCTGTACCAACATCCTGATATGTAAAACCAAAACTATTCTTGGCAAGTGGTATTCTGAATCTAACAAAGTATTCCATTGGAACTTCATCAATTTCAAATGCATAATTTCCGTTGAGATCAGTTGTATCTTTCTTGATGAATAAACTATCACAGCGATAAAGAAATACTTCTACATCACTTATTCCAGGTTCATCAATATCCTGTAAACCATTTACATTAAGATCTTCACTTACAGTTCCACATAATGTTGATTGAGGAAGCAGTATTAAAGTAGAATCATTCACTGTTCCATTATCTCCTGACTCTCCTGGATTTGTTCCTCCCCTTGAAGCATCATTTGTTGCATTAGTTCCACTGTCTGATAAATCCATCACATCTTCAGGATCTCCATCTCCTGTACCTGTCGCATTATCATGAGCAGGAAGATCCGCTGTTGCTATAGCCTGATTATAGTACTTGCCTTTTACAGGTTTGAATTGAACTTCTAAACGAATCGTTACTTCTTCATCTGGCAAGAGATTACCACCAGCAGCTACATTAAATAATTCTTTATAATTTAATCCATTGTAGCTATAATCAATTGCCAGAGGATTTAAACTATTTTTAATAATTGCAATATTTTGTATACTATATTCTCCCTGGATTGTAGGTAAGAAAGATACATGCGTTCCAAATTCCGTAGAAATATCATCAGAAATCTGTAAATCGGTTAAAGAAACATTTCCATTATTTTTTACTGTTAATTCAAAATTAGCAACAGAAATACCATCTTGCATTTTCTGAATATCTACAATTTTTTTAGCAATACCAATTGCCGGTTGTTGTAACAAATACGTAATTTCATCGTCAAGATCCACAACATCTTCATTTGCTGGATCTTTTCCAATAACCAAAGCATTATTCAATTTAAATCCTAAATCGATATCCGTTTGTGTTATCGTGTAAATTGCTGAATAGGTTACAGAATCTATTTCACCCGGAGCAAGGCTCACAATTGGGGAACCAATCATATTCACCAATGAATCAGTCACTGTAACATTGCTTAATATTGAATTACCTGTATTTATTATTTTGAATGAATAATTTATCTGTTCCCCAGGATCAGCATTTCCATCATTATTTGAATCGATGAATACACCAGTCTTGATAAGCTCAATTCCAGGTCTCACAATATAAATAACTTGTGTGCAACTACTACTATTACCACAATTATCTGTGGCTTTCCAGGTTCTTTGAATTGCTGAAATACCATTGCAAGTACCAAGGATAGTTGAATCATTATATACCAAATTAACCAAAGAGTCCAGGCAATAATCTTTAGCTAAGGCTACACCAGTATTAATTGGATCAGTGCTACTTCCACAAATTCTTGTCAAATTTGGTGGACAAATAATAATCGGCTTAGAAGTATCAAATACGGTAATACTTTGAGAACATTGCTTACTATTTCCGCAACTATCATTAGCTATCCATTTTCTGGATAATGTGAAATTACCATTACAACTTCCCGGAATTGTAATATCTGTGTAGCTTATATCTTCAATGATGTCCGTGCATTTATCAGTTGCTGTTGCTTTGCCCGTGGCTCCAGGCTCTGTTCCGATGTCGCAACTGATAGTAATATTTGGCGGACAACTAATTACGGGCCTGGTAGTATCCTGTACTTTTATATTTTGTATACAGGTATTGCTATTTCCACAACTATCAATTGCTGTCCAAGTTCTAACAATGATATAATTATCGGCGCAACTTCCATTCGTTCTCGCATCATTGTAGCTAATATTGGTCACTTTATTTGTGCAGTTATCAATTGCTGAAGCACTTCCCGTTCTTGCAGGATTAATACTTATTTCACAATTAATCGTTAGGGGTTCAGGACAATATACTTTAGGTCTCGTCGTATCTTCAACCGTAATTATTTGCACACAAGTTTGCATATTATTGCATGAGTCGATTGCTGTCCAAGTTCTATATAACAAATAATTGTCACTGCAACCACCATAAATCTTATTATTTGAATAGCTTATATTAGTGACAATAGCTGTACAATTATCTTTTGCTGTAGCGGTTCCAGTAAATGCTGGTAATGTATTTGCCTGGCAATTGATTGTCTTATTAACCGGACATGTAATTACTGGTCTTGTGGTATCCTGTACTGTTATAATTTGAATACAAGTATTTAGATTATTGCAGGAATCAACAGCAGTCCATGTCCTTGCAATTGTGTAATTATCATGGCAGTTTCCATTAGTTCTTGATTCAAAATAACTAATATTGGTAACTACATCAGTACAATTGTCAATTGCAATTGCTAAGCCGGTATTCGATGGATGAGAGTTGGCGTCACAATTAATTGTTGCATCAATAGGACAGATGATATTAGGTTTAGTGGTATCCTGAATGGTAATGACTTGAGTACAACTATTATAGTTGCTGCAAGAATCAACCGCGGTCCAGGTTCTGTAAATTATATAACTATCATTGCAACTACCATTCGTTCTTGTATCAATGAAATCAATATCATTTATTGTCACTGTGCAATTATCAGTGGCAATGGCCAAGCCTGTAATTGACGGATCAATGAAAGCATCACAATTGAGTGTTGCATCTACCGGACAGTTGACAATTGGTTTAGTAGTATCCACGACTGTAATGATCTGATCGCAACTATTTGAATTCAAACATGAATCAACAGCGGTCCAAGATCTGATTATTGTATAATTATCTTTGCAACTTCCATTGACCTTCACATCAGCATACACAAATTCAGTAACCACATCTGTACAATTATCAGAAGCTATAGCTGAACCAGTGTTTGATGGATCTGCATTTGCTTCACAATTGATAGTTACGTTCTCAGGACAAGTGACCACTGGTTTTGTGGTATCCTGAATTGTAATTATTTGAATACAATTATTGGCGTTCTTACAACTATCAACTGCTGTCCATGTTCTAGTAATAATATAATTGTCGTTACAAAGACCATCCGTTTTTACATCAGAATAATTTAAGTTCGTTATTACATCTGTACAAATATCAGTAGCTTTTGCTATACCTGTACTTGATGCATCAATACTTCCTTCGCAGCTTATATTCACATTTACTGGGCATGTGATTATCGGTTTTGTAATATCTTGAATAGTAATAATTTGAAAACAGTTATTAGAGTTTCCACAACTATCTATTGCTGACCATCTCCTTGAAATTGTATAATTATTAATACATCCTCCATTTATCCTAAAATCGGAATAGCCAATGTTGGTTATTATACCAATACAGTTATCAGTTGCAGTTGCTTTACCTGTTGATGATGGAGCAGCGCTAACTTCACAATTAATGGTAACATCTGGTGGACAATTCATTTCAGGTTTAGTAGTATCTTGAACAGAAATTGTTTGCAAACAGCTACTCGCATTATCACAACTATCAACTGCTATCCAGATCCTGTTGATCGTATAACTATTTTTACAAATGCCATTTATTTTTGTATCTGCAAAACTGAAATTGGTGACCGCATCCCAACAATAGTCAGAAGCGGTTGCTTGACCTGTGTACGTAGAGTCTATATTTGCCTCGCAATTAATTGAAATATTTGCAGGACATAGTATGGCTGGTCCGGTTGTATCTTGTATTGATATTAATTGCTTACAGTTGTTTGCATTTCCACAACTATCAATAATTGACCAGGTTCTTGTGATTGAAGTGATACAATTAATCTTCGTTTTATCATCAGCATAATTTAAGGTACCTAATAGACCTGAACAATTATCAGTTGCTGTTGCAGTCCCTGTATTTGTTGGATCAGTGCTTGCATCACAATAAATACTCAAATCTACCGGACAAATAATTACCGGTTTAGTAGTATCCTGTACAGAAATTACTTGTGAACAAGCACTTGCATTGTTACAGCTATCGGTGGCAGTCCACGTCCTGACTATTGTGTACCTGTTTTTACAACTTCCGTTAGTCTTTGTATCTATATAATTGATGGCAGTTATTACATCAGTACAATTATCTGTTGCTACAGCCACGCCACTGCTCTTCGGGTCAGCACCTGTATCACAATTAATTGTCACGTTGATTGGACAAGTAATCGTTGGTTTGGAAGTATCTTGAACTACAATTGTTTGAACACAAGATTTTGCATTGCCACAATTATCAATTGCCGTCCAGGTTCTAGATAATCGATAATTTGAATTACAGCTTCCATTGATTCTATTATCTATGTAATTAAGATTTGCTACTTTGTCCGTACAATTATCAGAAGCTTTTGGGATACCCGTACTTGAAGTATCAGTGCTTGATTGACAATTGACAGTACTATTTGAAGGACAAATTATTGCTGGTCTGGTGGTATCCTGAACAGTAATTAATTGTATGCAACTGTTTGTATTTCCACAACTATCCATTGCAGTCCAAGTCCGGTTGATCAGGTAACTGTTTTCACAATTTATATTTGTGTTTGCATCACTATAGTTTACCTGTAAAGACAAATTCATGCAACCACCTGTTGCAGTCGCATATCCTGTAATATTAGGATTTGAGCTTGCCTGACAATTGATGGTCCTATTTACCGGACATGTTATAATTGGTCTGGTTGTATCTTGAACTTTAATTACCTGTATACAATAGTTTGAATTACCACAGCTATCTACTGCTGTCCATTTTCTGGATATCGTATAATTATCTTTACAAATTCCATTAACTCTTTCATCTGTATAACTAATATTTTTAACTATGTCAGTGCAATTATCTGTTGCAATGGCTGTTCCTGTATTTGTAGGATTTGTACTTGCATTACAATTAATGGTTACATCCAAAGGACAAGTGATTACTGGCCTGGTTGTATCCTGAACTTTAATAGCTTGTGTACAGGATATTGAATTGCTGCAGCTATCTGTTGCAGTCCATTTCCTGGATATCGTGTAATTATCTCTACAACTTCCATTTGTTCTGGTATCTCCATATTTTATATTAGTTACTGCATCCGAGCAATTATCTGTTGCTGTTGCAATGCCTGTATTTGATGAAGCAATACTCGCATTACAATTAATCGTGATATCTGCAGGACAATTGATAATTGGTTTAGTTGTATCTCTTACTGTAATTGTTTGTTTACAGTTTTCAGAATTTCCACAGCTATCAACAGCTCTCCAGGTTCTTGCAATGGTGTAATTATACTTGCAATTTCCATTTGTTCTTGTTTCAACATAACTAAAGTTAGTCACAGAATCCGTACAATTATCAATGGCAGTTGCAAAACCTGTATTCGAAGGATCTGCAATTGTTTCACAGTTGATAGTTACATTGACAGGACAAGTGATTAGAGGTTTAGTAGAATCACGTATTGCGATAACCTGAGTGCAGTTGTTATTAAAATTGCCGCAACTATCAACTGCTGTCCAGGTTCTAATGATCATGTGATTATCATTGCAACTTCCATTTATTCTTTGATCATGATAACTTATATTGGTAACTATATCCGTGCAATTATCAGTGGCTGTTGCTGATCCAGTTTTAGATGGATCAAAACTTGCGTCACAATTGATTGTCACATCAGCCGGGCAATTAATAACTGGTTTAGTAACATCCTGTATTGTGATGATTTGAGTACAATCATTTGAATTGTTACAACTATCTATTGCAGTCCAGGTTCTGTTTATCGTAAAGTTATCTTTGCAATTGCCACTTATCTTAATATCATTGTAATTAATATTTGTCACTACATCAGTACAATTATCCGAAGCTGTAGCCCTACCTGTTATCGAAGGATTAGTATTTGATCCGCAGTTAACCGTTAAATTAACAGGACAAACAATCACAGGTCTGGTTGTATCAAAAACTGTAATAATTTGCTGGCACTTATTTGTATTTGAACAACTATCCAATGCTGTCCAAGTTCTTGTAATTGTATAATTATCCTTACAACTTCCGTTCGCTTTCACGTCGCTAAAACTGATGTTGGTTACTACATCGGTACAATTATCGATAGCAGTTGCCTTGCCTGTAATCGTTGGATCCATATTTACATCACAATTAATAGTACCATTTACAGGACAGTTGATAATTGGTCTTGCCGTATCCTGTACTGTTATTTTCTGAATACAGCTATTTGAATTTAAACAGGTATCAATAGCGGTCCAGGTCCTGTTAATTATATAATTATCAACGCAACTTCCAATGTTTCTCACATCGGCAAAACTTATACTAAATACTACATTGGTGCATGTGCTTGTAATTGTTGCAATTCCAGTATTTGCAGGATCAAAACTGTCTTCACAGTTTATTCTAACATCAGCGGGACATTTTATCATAGGCTGATTGGCATCCCGAATGATAATAATTTGTATGCAACTGCTACTATTGCCACAACTATCTGTCACATCCCAAGTTCTGCTAATCTTACTTTCACCATTGCAACCTCCGTCCATTTTGACATCAGAATAATTAATTGCAGTAATTAATTCGGTACAATTATCAATAGCCGATGCTGATCCTGTATTTGTTGGATCTGTGCTGGCTTGACAATCGATTGTTACATTGACAGGACAAGTAATTATTGGTTGGGTTGTATCCAGTATTGCGATTACCTGAATACAACTACTTGCATTACCACAACTATCAGTTGCCATCCAGGTTCTGTCTAATGTGTAACTGTTATTGCAACTTCCATCAATTCTTTCATCAGTGTATGCTATATTTTTTATATTATCAGTACATTTATCTGATGCAGTTGCACTTCCTGTTTTTGAAGAATCAATACCTATATCACAGCTTACAGTAATATTTTGAGGACATAGTATCACAGGCTTTGTTGTATCCTGAATTTTAATTGTTTGAATACAATAATTACTATTACCACAACTATCCGTTCCGGTCCAAGTTCTTACCAAATCAAAATTATCTCCACAAGAACCGTTTGTTCTATAATCTGCAAACGTAAAATTAGTGATCTTATTGGTACAATTATCCTGTGCTGTGGCAGTTCCTGTTCTTGCTGGCTCCAAACTTTCTTCACAATTAAGAGTCAGGTCTTCAGGACAGAAAACCTTCGGTCTACTAGTATCTTGTATAGTGATGAATTGAATACATGATTTAGAATTATTACAAGAGTCAATAGCCGTCCAGGTTCTGTCGATAATATAATTATCAACACAACTTCCACTGGTTTTTCCATCTGAATAGGTGATATTGGTCACTATATCTGTACAATTATCGATCGCTGTCGCTGCCCCTGTGCTAGAAGGCTTGGAGTTACTTTGACAATTGATAGTCAGATTTGGAGGACAAGTAATTAATGGTTTAATGGTATCATGCACTGTAATGAGCTGTACACAACTTATTGAATTTTTACAAGTATCATTAGCTGTCCAGGTCCTATTGATATTATAGTTGTCATTACAATTTCCATTAATCACCAAATCGATATAACTAATATCAGTCACAACAACCAAACAAATGGTATTGGCAAATGCAATTCCTGTAAATGCAGTATCAGCAATTACACCACAATCTATTGTGATATTAGCAGGACAAGTAATCTCCGGGCTACCTGTTGTTTGGACAATAATTTTTTGTTCACATAAACTGGTATTTGCGCAACTGTCAGTTGCATTCCAGGTCCTGGTGATGATGAAATTTCCACTGCAACCACCATTTATAATGAAGTCAAAATAATTTATGCTGGTTACCTTATCTGTACAATTATCGATCGCAGTTGCCACTCCAGTATTTGTTGTATCACTTGTTGTCATACAATTTATGGTAATATCAGCAGGACAGTTGATTGCCGGTGGAGTTGTGTCATTTACTGTAATTAATTGTGCACAAATATTGAAATTACCACAACTATCAATAGCGGTCCATGTTCTTGAAATCAAATAATTATCCTTACAACTTCCATTGGTTTTTTTATCTGTGAAGACAATATTTGTAACAACATTTGTGCAATTATCAGTCGAAGCTGCAGTTCCAGTATTTGATGGTAACGTATTCAATTCGCAACTCATTGTTAAATCAGCCGGACATGTTATCGATGGACGTGAAGTATCCTGAATTGTAATTAGTTGGGTGCAACTATTTGAATTTCCACAGCTATCTATTGCGCTAAAGATTCTTGTAATTCTGTAATTATCATTGCAACTTCCATTTATTCTTGAATCCGCGTAACTTAAATTAGTAACGATATCGGTGCAATTGTCAGAAGCTATAGCACTTCCTGTGCTTACAGGTGAGTTGTTAGAATCACAGTTAATGGTAACATTGATTGGACAAGCCATTGTTGGCTTACTTGTATCTCTTAGAGTAATCGTTTGTTTACAAGTTTCAGAATTGCCACAGCTATCAACAGCTCTCCAGGTTCTTGCTAATGTGAAACTATTATTGCAAATTCCATTTGTTCTAACATCGCTATAACTTATGTTGGTCACTTTATCAGTACAATTGTCAGTTGCTGTTGCAATGCCAGTGTTAGATGAATCCGCGCTAAATTCACAATTGATAGTAACATTGACAGGACAAGTGATTGCAGGTTTTGAGGAATCACGTATTGCAATAACTTGTGTGCAATTATTATTTGAATTGCCACAGCTATCTAATGCTGTCCAGGTTCTGATGATCATGTGATTATCATTGCAACTACCATTGATTCTAAGATCATTATAACTAATATTCGTAACTACATCTGTGCAATTATCAGTGGCCGTTGCTGTTCCCGTTTGAGTAGGATCAATACCTGCATTACAGTTGATTGTCACATCATTTGGACAAATTACTACTGGTTTAGAAATATCCTGAACTATTATTATTTGCGTACAATTATTTGAATTATTACAGCTATCTACTGCAATCCATTTTCTGGTAATTGTATAATTATCTTTACAATTACCTTTTTCTATAATATCAGTATAACTTACATTAGTTACTACATCTGTACAATTATCTGTTGCAGTTGCGCTTCCTATCATAGATGGATTCGTGTTGGATCCGCAATTAAGAGTTACATTAACCGGACAAATAATCGCTGGTCTGGTTGTATCAAATACAGTTACTGATTGTACGCACAGATTAGCATTGGAACAGCTATCAGCTGCTTTCCAGGTCCTGGTGATTGTATAATTGTCTCTACAGCTTCCATTTGTTTTCACATCATTGAAGCTTATATCCGTAACTATATCAGTGCAATTATCAGTTGCAGTGGCTATACCTGTATAGCTTAGATTGTTACTCTCATGACAATTAACTGTAACATTTGCCGGACAATTGATAGCTGGTCTTGAAGTATCTTGTACTGTAATTATCTGTAAACAATTACTATTATTTAAGCAAGTATCCAAGGATGTCCATGTTCTGTTGATGATGTACTTATCATTGCAATTTCCACTGAATTTTACTTCAACATAAGTTAAATTGATCTCCGCATTTGTGCAATTACTTGTAATTGTTGCAATTCCAGTATTTGTGGTATCGGTATTGTCATCACAATTAATAGTGATACTAGCCGGACATGTTATACTTGGTTGTGTAGCATCCTGAATTGTAATTATTTGAACACAGCTGTCAGCATTTCCACAACTGTCAGTTGCCATCCAGGTTCTGGAGATGGTGCTATTGCCATTACAACCTCCACTCACTTTTACATCTGAAAAATTTATATTAGTCACAAAATCATTACAATTATCAGTTGAAGTTGCTGTTCCAGTACTTGAAGGATCAGAACTTGTTTTACAATCAATAGTAACATTTATTGGACAGTTAACTATTGGTTTTGTGGTATCTATTATTGCAATTACCTGCGTACAACTTCTTGCGTTACTACAACTATCCATCGCAGTCCAGATTCTGTTAATTGTGTAACTTTCATTGCAACTTCCACTAATTTTCGTATCAATGAAACCTATATTCATTATCGCATCAGTACATATATCTGATGCAGTTGCTGTTCCCGTATTTGCCGTATCAATATCAGCATTGCAACTAATTGTAATATTTGGAGGACATAGTATAACAGGTTTGGACGTATCCTGTATTTTGATATATTGATTACAAGTATTGCTATTTCCACAGCTATCTGTTCCAGTCCAGATTCGAACAAAATTAAAATTATCACTACAACTTCCGTTTGTTCTTACATCTACATAAGTAAAATTCGTGACTTTATTGGTACAATTATCCAGTGCAGTTGCTTTGCCTGTAAGAGAAGGATCAAGACTTACTTCACAATTAAGTGTAAGATCTTCAGGACAGAATACTCTTGGTCTGCTGGTATCTTGTATGGTTATGAATTGAGTACATGTTTGTTCATTATCGCAAGAATCTTTGGCCGACCAAATTCTATTTATTACAAATTTATCAACACAACTACTATTCGTTTTTACATCCGAATAACTTATATTGGTTATTACATCGGTACAATTATCAGTAGCAGTTGCAGTTCCGGTATTAGACGGAGCTGAATTGCTTTGGCAGTTGATAGTCAGATTGGCTGGACAAACAATCAATGGTTTGGTTGTATCCTGTATTGTAATTGATTGCGCACAATTATTTGAATTCATGCAACTATCGACTGCAAACCAGATCCTGGTAATTGTGTAATTATCATTACAAGATCCATTTGTTTTATTATCTATATAATATAGATTTGTAACCACATCTGTACAATTGTCAACTGCTGATGCTGTTCCGGTATTACCTGGATTTGTGTCCAAATCGCAATTAATGGTTAAGTTCGCAGGACATATGATTGCTGGTCTGGTTGTATCCTGGATAGTAATCAACTGTTTGCAACTATCGATTTCTCCACAAGTATCTACGGCAGTCCAGGTTCTTGTGATCGAGTAATTATCATTACAGTTTCCATTATTTCTCAAATCACTATAAGTAATATCAATAACAGGACCTGGACAATTATCAGTAGCTGTTGCAGTTCCTGTGTTTATTGGATTTGTGCTGTCTTCACAATTAATAGTCAAATCAGGAGGACAAATTATGATTAGATGAGTTGAATCTCTAATCGAAATCTTTTGCGTACAGTTATTCGAATTACCACAACTGTCCACTGCTATCCAAGTTCTGTTAATGGTATATTCACCGAGGAAGTTTCCAGGAATTGTGATATCAAATTTACTCATGTTTGTCACAATATCAGTACAGTTATCAGATGCAGTTGCAGTACCAGTGTTTGATGGTTCTGTTATTGCTCCAATAAAGTAAGTAACATCACTAGGACAAATAATCACTGGTCTCGTAGTATCCTGTACAGTTATCCTTTGAGAACAGCTATTTGAATTGCTACAGTTATCAACCACGGACCATGATCTTGTCAAAAAGTAATTGTCATTACAATTTCCATCAGTTCTTACATCGCTCAATTGTATATCAGTTAAATTAGTGGTGCAATTATCGCTAACTGCTGGAGTTCCGGTATTCGCTGCATCGATATTGTCTTCACAATTTACTGTAAGATCTGTAGGACAAGAAATTAATGGCTTTGTAGTGTCCTCTATAGTAATAGTTTGTGTACAAGAACTTGAATTACCACAACTATCAACTGCGGTCCAGACTCTTGTAATGGTATCATTACAACCTCCATTATTTCCGGAATCAACATAAGTAATATTAGTTACAACCGGTGAGCAATTGTCGGTCGCACTGGCAGATCCTGTATTTGATGGCGCCGTACTTTCACCACAGTTTATAGTTACATCAATTGGACAGATGATAATAGGTTTGGTCGTATCATGTACAGCTATATTTTGTGTACAGCTAACGAAGTTCCCACAACTATCAATTGCAGTCCAGTTTCGTAGTATTGTGAAGTTATCGCTACATGTTCCAGTAATTACAGAATCCGAATACGTAATATTAGTTACAATATCAGTACAATTATCCAAGGCTGTAGCGAATCCTGTATTTGAAGGCAAACTAACAGCATCACAGTTAATTGTAAAATTATCAGGACAAGTTATTGAAGGCTTTATTGTATCCTTGACTGTTACTACTTTTGTGCAGTTATTTGAATTCCCACAACTGTCAACTGCTGTCCATACTCTGGCTATTGTGTAATTATCATTGCAACTTCCATTGGTTCTGGTGTCTGCATA
>JAYVIT010000382.1:0-7690 GCA_043769965.1 Saprospiraceae bacterium | reverse complement strand
CGTGTCTTTCCCTTTCCTTCCCTTCACCCAGAAAATAATTTGTCATTCCGACAGTGAATCTCTTAACCGATGTGCAATTTGTTATACACACCAATAATTTGCATAGCGCATATAAAAAAAGCCGGTGTAAAAATACACCGGCGAGTTTTGGAATTTTGATTAACAAAAAACAATTAAATTTTTACAAGCGGAAGAGTTTTCCGCTTTCTTCAACAACTATATATGAATCTTTGAAGCCTCTTGCTTTTAATTTTGATATAACATCTTTTGCGGAAGATTCAGATTGATAATTGCCCAGTACGATAATAGTCCATCCACTCTTGGTCCAATGTTCTATATTACCGAGATCATTTATTTTACTAATATCAAACCAATCCGGTGCTTTGTATTCTGCAACGCGAATTTTGTATTTTCCTTCTTCTAACAAACTCACATTATCAGTCTTGCTATCCGTGGCTTGATCTGATTTTGATACTTTTATATTCGCTTTTGTGATTAGCGTGGTTCTCTCCGGATCAATAATATCTCCGATGATAAAAGCATCTTTTATTCCATTCTTCTTCAATAAATTCATCAATGCAACGGCTTCATTGATATCTGCAAATGAACCGATACGAATCTTGGTCACACCATCAGCGTTGACCCTGTAAACATCTCCGTAAATGGAATATTTTTTAAACCGGTCTTCCAATTTATCTGAATACTTGGTGAGCGATGTAATTTGAACGAAATATAATTTACTGGTTTGCGCTTCCTTTTTATCCAGAATAGCCGGGTCATCAAAAATGAAAGCTTCTTGTTCTTTGGTAATCGCACCTGTTGCCATAGTAGTTCTTCCACTTAAAGCCATCTCCCCTATTTCAGTGTCGACAATTGCAGGTCCATCGGCATCTCTGGGAAGCTTCAATTTCATACTCTGATAGATGTCTTCGCCACCCTTACCTCCAAAGCGATTTGAAGTAAAATAACCGTTGCCACTTTTATCCATGGTGAAATAGTATTCATCCATTGTAGAGTTTACACAGGTACCTATATTTTGTATGTCTTCCCATACATCACCTCTTTGCTTAGTTTTAAAAACATCAAAACCACCAAATCCCTGATGCCAGTCTGATGAGAAAAACAAAAGTTGTTCTTTAAAAAAAGGAGAGATTTCATTCCCCGGAGTATTTATAATAGCTCCCAAATTCAATGGTTCTGTCCAATGCCCATCTTCTTTTAAATAGGTAATGTAAATATCATAGCCACCAAATCCACCTGGTGCATTTGAAGCAAAATACATTGTTTTACCTGCATCCGCTAATGTAGGAAATCCATATGAATAAGATTTTTGATTAAATTCGAATGGTCTGATATTGGTCCATGAATCTTTTTCATTTATATCGGCAAAATAGATTTCAAGTGGCGTTAATGCTTGAATAATAAAATGCTCATTCCATTCAGATGATTTTGAAAACACTACACCTCGACCATCTTCTGTAAAACTCGCGTTGCCCAATCCCTGGGATTCTTTACTAAGCACCTCTTTCAAATTGGAAGGAAGTTCCTGATTTCCACTTTCACTCATGTTGGTTTTGAATAATTCCACTCTGGTAGCTGATTTTACATTAATATCTGATGCCCTTTCTGAAGCAAACAGTAAATCCTCACCTACAGACACCGGTGCAAAATCTGAGCCCTGCGTATTGGATTCGAGGTTTTTCAATCTGCAATAAGCAGGTTGTTTTAACTGGTTCTGTGCAAAATCACAGGTTTGAGCAAAATATGCACCGACTACTGGATTATGAATAGCGTATTTTTCAAAATAATGCTTTGCTTCCTCAAAATTCCCTGAACTTCTAAGCAAATCAGCATATTCAAACAAAAGCTCCATATCTGTTGATGGCTTATTGACTATTTCTGAAAAAATCTTCAGAGCTTGTTCAGTTTGATTACTGTATTTATAACTTAAAGCCAACTTTGGCAATATTTGGGTATTCTGAGGATCAGAAAGCAAAATAGATTCATAAACTGAAGCAGCTCGCCCATAATTTTTCAACTCATACTGTTTATCAGCAGTATTAAGTTTATCATTCTGTGAAACCACCATGGAAATTGGACCTACCAACAGGAATCCAAGTAGGAAAAAGATTGTTTTTTTCATGTTTAAATTTTAAGTTCCTGGAAATATTATTCTGCTAATAAGGCGCTAATATATAAGAATAATTTGTAATTTGTATACATTTAAGCATATTTTTTAGACTAAGTTTCTTAATATTGTCTTTCCTTTTTAATAGTCAAAGTCCAAGTATGATCAATCGACGGGTATTCCCCTTTTCTTTTTCATTGGTTTTCTGCCTTTTAAGTTTCCTTTTTCTATTTTCAATTCCACTTTCAGGACAAGCTTTGAATCATAGACAGGGACAATTAATTGTTCAACTCCAATCTGGGTTTGGGTGGGACGATGGTCAAAGCAACTCATTTATCAAACGGTCCTATATTTTATCTAATAAAATTCAACCGGTCAGGAAACTGGGTAAAAACTGGAATATATGGTTGATTTCTTTTGACTTCACTAAAACCAAGGAAAGTAGTCTGATCGCCGAACTCAAAGAAGTTCCAGAAATAATTACCGTTCAAAAAAACCATCTTATCAAAGCCAGAATCACTCCGAATGATCCTTTTTTTGATAGCCAATGGTTTCATTTCAACGGTCGAAATCCTTTAATTGATTTTGATTCTGACAAAGCCTGGGATTTAACCACAGGTGGAGTCAATGATGCGGGCGATACAATCGTGATATGTGTTATTGACGATGGTATTGATATAAATCATGAGGACCTCAAACCAAATTTATGGGTCAATACAAATGAAATTGGAGGGAATTCTATCGATGATGATCAAAATGGATATGTGGATGACCGATTGGGTTGGAACACTTACAAAGCCAATGACCTATTTGACACAGGAAAACATGGAACACCAGTTGCCGGCCTTAGCGGAGCAGTGGGAAATAATAATAATGGGGTCACAGGTATTTGTTGGAACGTAAAGATCATGTTCGTTGAAGGAGGCGGTGACGAAGCCAATGCTATTGAATCCTATGCCTATCCGCTTCAACAAAGAAGACTTTACAATCAAAGCAAAGGAAAAAATGGAGCTTTTGTAGTGGTTACCAACACGTCGTGGGGAGCTGATTTTGGACGGCCGGAAGATGCTCCACTTTGGTGTGCGATTTATGACAGTCTTGGGTCTGTTGGAATACTTAGCTCTACTTCAACCGCGAATAAGCATATTGATGTTGACATTGAAGGTGATTTACCTACAACCTGTGAAAGTGAATTTCTTATTGCCGTGACCAACATGAATGATCAGAATTTGAAAGACCTGGATGCCGCTTTTGGCAAAAAATCAATCGATTTGGGAGCTTATGGACAGTTTGTTTATTCCACATACATCAATAATTCCTATAGAAATTTCAGCGGCACATCTGCTGCTTCGCCACAAGTTTCAGGTGCCGTGGCTCTGATATATTCATTGGCTTGTAGTAATCTTTCTTTTCTCGCCCATTCCAATCCGCCTGAAGCAGCACGTGAAGTCAAAAGAATTCTTTTAAATTCCGTCAGGGCCAATGTTGATTTATTAAATACTACAGTATCCGGTGGCGTTCTAAATTTATACCAGGCTTTACAAATTACCAGCCCCTTATTTTTACATGAGAATACAAATCAGACATTATCATTTAAATGGGAACCCACTACCCTATTTCCAATTTACATCCGGTACAGAGTCAAAAATCAAAACACCTGGACGGATACCACTATTTATTCCGGCCAACAATTGATATTGACTAATCTCAATTTATGCACAGAATACGAATTACAATACAAAAATATCTGTGCCAGAAACACAGACAATTATTCCAATAGCCGGTTTTATAAAACTACGGGTTGTTGTGAAGCTCCGTCAGATTATAAAATTCTAAAAAAATCTGGCAATGAAATTCAATTCAGCTTCAAAGCAGAAGGCGTAGGGCCACTTGTTGCACTATTGAAATTAACTGGAGCTACTAGATGGGATACTTTCGTAATTCAAAATTCACGATCACAATTGACTTTTTCTAATTTGGATTTTTGTTCTCAGTATGAATTTGTTTCCTATTCCTATTGCAATAATCAACCAACGCCTCTAAGTCAACTTTTTATTTTCTACACAGACGGCTGTGAAAATTGTAGCGAACAGATTTATTGCAAACGATTCAAACCTTCCAGTGATTTAGAATGGCTGGATGGAATTCAGGTAGATAATGACTATTTTGATAGCGGCAATAACCTTGGTTTTGGAAATTATGTGGGCTCAAACCAAAGTTGGACATTTGAAAAAAACAAATCATATACAATTACATTTCAAGCTGGTTATTTAGTGGATACCAGCAAGGTTCTTGTTGCAGCCTGGATTGATTATAATCAGGATGGATCTTTTGATACCAATGAAAATTTTGCTATACCTACCGCCAAATTTATTTCATCAACAAGTTATACGTTGACAATACCTTCTAATGCAAGAACGGGTTTAACCAGAATGCGTATCTGTCTTAAATTTGCTGAGATTTCAGAATCAACTCCACTAGCTTGTTTTCAATCTCTGGAATTTGGTGAATATGAAGATTATTGTGTCCGGATTACCAATTCCATTTGCAAAGATATTGGGTCCATTGAAATAAATTCAATTGGGAAAGATGAGGTAGCGCTTTTTGTCAATCATCCTACATCGAATTCATTTATTTACGGCTATCGAAAATTATTTAATCCAGATTGGATACTTGGATTTTCAGATACCAAATCTTTTCAAATCAATCAACTGGATAGTTGTAATCGCTACGAATTAAAAATTCAATCTGTTTGCAGCGACCACAAATCAGATGCTCGTTTTATTAAATTCAGCACAACGGGAACAGGCTGTATAGTTGCTACGAAAGAAACAGTAAAAGAAAATATATTCGTTTCTCCGAATCCATTTTCTAATTATCTACTTATAAATAATCCGGATCAATACTACATTACATCTGCTACACTATTTTCGATTGACGGTAAAATTGTATTTAGAAACAATTTAAATAGCAATCAATTGGTCATTCAACTTTCTGCAGATGCAAAGCCAGGATATTATATAATCCAATTGTTGCTTAAGAATGGAAAAAAAATTAGCTATCACGCGATTTGTCAATAACTCAATTGTAAATCTTTACTTTGCGTCTTAGTGACTTAGTGAGCCAAATCATTTCATTCGTGCTCGCGAATCTGAAATCGATTGTTTTTTAAAAGAGTGGAATCTTCTTTAGTAGAATCTTCAATTGGAAAATTTTCTGAATTAAATATTAAAATCGGTTGCCCCGCTTCAACCCAGGCTGACATCCAGATGCTACCCAGATTTAATATACTGGCTCTCATTCTATCTTCAACCTGGTAATCCAAAAGTTCATGATACTTTTTAGAATATTCTCTGCATTGTATTTTGGTAATGACTCCTAGTCGTTCATCATAACAATAATGCTGATCAGGAGCGGTTTCTTCACTTAAACTTTTCTCCATTCCAAGCACTAATGCAACACCCTGGTGACTTGCTTCGATAATATCCCAAATAAATGTTTTGATATTGGGAACATAACTTGCCGCACCAACAACAAAATCAAATTCAGCCTCTGCAAAAAGTTCAGGTATTCGGCTTTCCCAGAATGCATGAATGCCATCCTGTTTTGTCAACTGTCCATTGTAGTTTTTTGTAGTATGCAAGGGCACATGTGCATCGCCAACATAATGACCTATATCAGCAGATAATTTCAAAATGCGTTCTTTGTTTTTTGATTTAAATGCTTCAATAAGTTGATAATATACTCTCTCCAGATTATACGGCAAAATTCCATGTGGTGAAAAACGATCGTCTATTTCAATAAAATCCTCCTGCTCAATAAAAGGTACCAACTTCATAAATGATGCAGAAGGCATTCTCCATAACTCTTCATCGTAAAATGGCATTGCAGCTTTCAAAAAAATATGCTTCAATTCTTTTTTTGAAATACCTGTTTGAAAAGGTTTAAACTTTGCAATAACTTCTTTCGTGTAAAACAAACTATCCTCATTTATCACACCATTCGAAATCGAATCAAAAAGAAGCATTTTACTTTCTTTGCAAATCAAATAAAAATGGTTAAATTGAATCAGAGCTGTTACAAAATCTTTTGGCACCGAATTAACACCATCCACATCCCAATGATCCAAATCAATATAATGCCGGATAGCTTCACCTTTTACGGCATATCTCCGTTTGTCCGGATCTACTGCATGATCACTGATGAAATCAATATTTGATTTATAGAATTCGATCAAATCTCCGGGCAAGGTAAATACAGCCATCCTGTTGATCAATTTGTGTGCGTAAAATCCCCAAAATTCGTTTTTAGACTCTCTACTTAAAAGCGAAAACAGAGGAAAGAGAAAAATTCCAAACAAAATGATTTTAATTATTTTCATTGGCCTAAAATTAATCTATTCATGACTAATTCCGGTGCCTTGCACCTACAAAGATTTAGCGGCTCTGCCGCAGATTTAAAAAGCTGCAGAGCAGCAGAATATTTGTAGCGGCAGAGCCGCCAAATCTTTGTAGCTGCAGAGCAGCGAGAAATTTGTAGGTGCAGGGCACCGAAATATAGAAGATATGAACCGGCTGCAAACGTCGAATTAAAATTACATTTCTATCCCCTCAAATAAAGCGATTATTGCAATTCTTCCCTCTTTTTCAGAATAGCCTTCACAGTTGGAAATTGCACAAGAAGAAAATCACCATTACTTCTATCCACGTGTAGTCTGAAATACTCACCTTTATCAAAGGTGTTTTGATTAAACTCATAGCTAACTTTTCCGGAGGTGTCTACTGTAATGGGAAAAAACCGGTACGTCATCGGTTCTGTTTTTCCAGATTGATTTATGCGAATGATGCAAAAGGGTTGTAAACTAGATATTACTTTGCGCATAGGATTTAAATTTTGAATGCCCTCGACTCCTATTCCATCAAAACTTTCAATATAATTTTTTAATACCTGAGATTTTGAAGCTTGTATTTTGGAATCGGGATTGGAAAAATCATAAAGTCCAAATTCATTCATCACTTTCTTAATGATAAAAGATTGTTCTTTCTGAAATGGATATTCAACAGAAACCTTTTCAATTGATGACATTTGTATATCAAATACCGATTTGTCCCTCCAATCTATTTCATTCAAATCAAATCGCTCCCTTACATTTCCTGCAAAATGTGGAATTTCCATGATATACGGTTGCGAACCATGTTCCATAAAAAAATAAGTGCCATACTCTTGTTGAGTGGCTCCACCTATATAGTAAGTTTTAAGTTTATCATCATTGCTTCCATATATTTCAACCTTGATGCCATAAACAGCTATTCCTTCCATAATGGTTTTTACATGTCCTTTGGATGGAATGGATTGCATCCTGATATCACGTATAGTTTCCAACAAATTTTTGATTGGATTCTCAGCGGCCTTATATTTTCCACTGAGCATCCAGACTCCATTTATCTTTTCAAGAGTAATGGGTTCTTTATTCCGGGTTGCTAAAAATATTTTTTTAATACTTTTAATATCCTTGACAGCAAAATCCCGGTCAGCCATTATCAAACTGGTTTTATCTGGTTT
>JAYVIT010000381.1:0-2460 GCA_043769965.1 Saprospiraceae bacterium | reverse complement strand
TTTTCAATTCAATATTAAAGAAGTAGAGAAGAATATTACTGAAAAGGAAATCGCGAAGTACCTGTTGAAGATTCCTGAAGATCAAACCGAACTAATTGTACCTGGAGATTTTTATCAAGCCACCATTTTGAAAGTATTGAGAAAGCAAGCAGCTGAACTTACTGATGACTTATTTAAAAAAGCATTCGGACCGGATACAACAGTGACCAATGAAGCAGAATTGAGACAAAATCTGCGAGAGAATTTAGAATCTTATTTTGACAAGGAATGTGATAAATTGCTTGATATTGAATTGGTGAAGAAAATGGTTAAGCATTCTGGTATGAAGTTCCCGGATCAGTTTTTAGTTAAATGGTTGAAAGCAACATACCAGGAATGGCAAGATAAAGAAGGTCACGAATTAGAACATGAGCTTCTGCATTTCAAAGAAGGAATGTGTTGGAAAATATTGCGTGAAAAAATTCTGGCCGAACAAAACATTAATGTAAAATATGAAGACATTGCCGAATTGGTTATAGCTGAAATCAAAACACAGTATCCTGCAATTCAACTTCCAGATGAGTCCTGGAATGAATTGGTAAAGCGGTCGCTGGCCAATAAAGAAAAATCAATGCATTATTTTGTAGAAGCGCAAAATCAAAAAGTACTTGATTGGCTTAAGCAACAAATGAATCTAATAGAAGAAACAGTTTCATTGGAAGTATTTAGGGAGAAAGTAAAACAAATAAACGAACATCATCATCATTGATAACAAAATTAAAAAAACTTAGATGTTTACAAAAGAAGAATTCAAAAAATACGCAGTAAAGCATATGGGAATGTCGTCCATGCATCTTGAAAAATACATGCAACAATCTGCGCCGAATATCACTGGATTTACTCCTACGGTTATTGAAGAGCGCCAAATGAATGTGGTTGGCATGGATGTATTCAGTAGATTGATGATGGACCGCATCATTTTTATGGGTGTGCCGGTAAATGATTATGTGGCGAATGTTATTCAAGCCCAACTATTATTTCTGGATTCTGCAGACCCTAAACGCGATATACAAATGTATATCAACAGTCCAGGTGGATCCGTAATAGATGGTTTGGGTATTTATGATACCATGCAATATGTAAATCCAGATGTTGCTACAATATGTACAGGCCTCGCGGCTTCTATGGGTGCTGTGTTATTGTGTGCGGGCAAGAAAGGAAAAAGGACTTGTCTAAAGCATAGTCGCGTGATGATTCATCAACCTTCAGGTGGTATGCAAGGTCAATTTAGCGATATGGAAATTTCATACCGTTTGATAAAGACCATGAAAAAAGAATTGTATGAAATCATTGCATTGCATACAGAGAAAGATGTCGAGAAAATAGAAGTGGATTGTGACCGTGATAACTGGATGACAGCTGATGAAGCAAAGGATTACGGCATTGTAGATGAGGTGCTTTCCAAAAATCGCAAATAGTGTTTACCAAGAAGTTAGGCAATTATTGAATTTTAAATTTCAGAATAAGCCTGCCTTTTGTAGGCAGGGACTTTGGAGTTAAGATTATAGTAATAAATCCTTAAATCCAAAATCCTTAATTCTAAATCAAAAGCCATGGCCAAGAAAAAATCAGAATCCACATCAGAAGAAACCTGTGTTTTTTGTGGAAAGAAACAAGATGAAGTTAGTATTCTTGTACAAGGAGAGAATGCATCCATTTGCGAATCTTGTATACTTCACGCATTTCAAATAGTGGAAGATGAAGTTGGCCAAACCAAATCGAGCAAAAAGAACAAAAAGCAATTTAAATTGCCCGAGAATTTTTCACCAAAGCATATTAAAAGTTATCTCGATTTGTATATAATAGATCAGGACGAAGCCAAAAAAACGCTATCCGTAGCTGTCTATAATCATTATAAAAGACTCACGGAAGCAACTGACAATGAAGTTGAGATTGAAAAATCCAATGTATTGTTCATTGGACCAACTGGAACGGGGAAAACCCTGATGGCTAAATCTTTAGCTAAAATGCTCGAAGTTCCTTTTGCAATAGTTGACGCAACTTCATTTACGGAAGCCGGTTATGTTGGTGAAGATGTAGAAGGAATGTTGAGCAGATTGCTGCAATCTTGTGATTACAATATTGAACAGGCAGAGCGCGGAATTATTTATATTGATGAAATTGATAAAATCTCAAGGAGATCTGAAAATCCATCTATCACCAGAGATGTATCCGGAGAAGGTGTGCAACAAGCGTTGTTAAAAATTATTGAAGGTGCTGATGTCAATGTGCCTCCGGCAGGTGGACGCAAACATCCCGAACAACAATTTCTCAAATTAAACACGCAAAATATTTTATTTATCTGTGGTGGTGCATTTGATAGCCTTGATAAAATCATTGCAAAGCGGATGAATAGTCAGGTCATCGGATACTCACGGCCGAATGAAAAAAGAGAAACGGAACAGGATAAATTGATCCGTT
>JAYVIT010000380.1:0-9240 GCA_043769965.1 Saprospiraceae bacterium | reverse complement strand
ACCAATATCTTTAGTTCGAGCGGTACCAATATACTCCAGCGAATACAAGGTTCTTGTTAGCTTATCAAAATAAATACCTTCATCCTTATTAAAAAGATTTTGTTTGGATCTAATCCGCACCGGCTGTGTTTTCCAGTCTTTAAAATAGTAAATTGAATAATAGTCTGAAAAGTAAATTTCCTCATCATAATGAGCAATCTGGTTCTGCTTCCCTGGAAGGCCCAAATATTTTGATTCCAAAATTAAACTCCAACTTTTTCCATCATCCTTAGAATAAAATAAGCCATCTCCTGTTGAGGCTAATATTTGTGAATCTGTCAAAAAGTCGACATCTGTTAATAATGCATAATTGATACCAAAGGCTGAAAATTTCCAATGGAGTCCATCATCTTCCGACCTGTAAAGACTGTGGTGCAAACTAATACCAAACACAATTCCATTTTTAGTACATGTGAAACCATCAAATACATTATCTGCTGTACTCATATCAATCCATGCATCTCCCAGATCATCCGAATAAAAAGACTTATTGCCATTATTAACAAATAGTCGCCCGGAACTACTTCCCGCCATTTCATAATAAAAACCTCCAGTTCCTGGATTTAATTTTTTATCGAAATTACCTGTGGTATCAATTTTCCATATTGCATCTTGTCCGGTTATGAATAGCCAACCTCTATTATCGATGATTAAATCCTTATCATCCACCAATCCAAAGAAATCAGAATAAAACAATGCCCAGTTTAAACCTTTGTCTGGCGATGAATAAATTGAAGTATAAGACAATGCATAAGCTCTGTTATTAAAATCATTATAGAAAAAACCTTTTATACCCGCCACGCGTGTTGAATCCCAGGTCTGACTATTGTTTTTTGAGCGATAAATATACTGTCCATTAGCTGCTAAAATTGTTCCATCGAGTAAAGAACTAATAGTAAAAATCCCGGTACCCGGCGGATTGAGTTCGTGCCATGAAAATGCATCATCAGTCGAATGATAAATTTTGTTTGCATGCGTGCAAAACAAATTTCCATCGAACCCCACACTGATCACATCTAAGCTTGAATTTGCAGGAATATTTGATACCCTCTCCCAGTTATTTCCCTCATTCGTTGATTTAAACAAGGTTCTTTCAACATCAAAATCCGTGATAACTTGAAATAGGACACCATTTCTACCTTCATAAATTTTCCCACCTCCTCCATACGGCCCATTCAGCTTTTCAAAAAGCTGAGCATTCAATCCAGAATGAAATAAGAAAATAACCAGAAGATAAACCAACCTGGTTTTGAAGAGTATTTTCATAAATATTTTTCTTTGACTAGCTTTTGAAATGCAGAAACCAATTTGCCAGCCACCTAATAGAGACCTTAAGTCAAATCATTGCTGCCTATTCCACTATAAACTTCTTCGTCTTCAACTGCAATCCATTTTCAGATTTCAAAACCAAAAAATAAACTCCCGTCTTCAATTCACCTTTAGAAATAGTCATATGATCACCCTTCACATCCATCTCCCACATTTGTTTAGAATTCACATCAAGACAACTTAATTTATAATGTTCATTCTTAGATTTGGAATTAATTAAAATTGAACTGAGTTCGTGCATCGGGTTTGGCTCAATCGTAAAATCTATATCATTCCCTTTATTCACTTCATTCACCTTAACAGGTATCGGACTTCCAATCGTATGCATATCCACATTCGTATTTACTCCAGCATTAAAATCAAAATAAATCAGTGCATCATTAAGTATCCTTGTACCATTACTCAATTTATCAATTGGCTTGATGCTATACTGTATAAATCCGTGTGATGCCTTTTCATTGATATTTGAATCTGGTAATAGTACATTACTGAACGAAAAAATAAGTTTTCCTTCAGGACTTAGAATAAATTGATATGGATGTGATGATGCACCAAGTGTCAAAGTAGAGAGATCCAATTCCTTATTTGGTATTTTATTTTCAATTCTGATATTGAATGCTGTATCTGTTCCTGTGTTTTGAAAGCGAATGATGTATTCCAGTTGCTGCGCATTATCAATAAATTTATTATTCGTAATGCCTTGTGGATATCCGGTTATATCATTGGGATCAAAGCTGCCACGATTGCGTTCGCAGAATTTTGAAATGAATGGTTCTTCTTCATCGAGATTATTTATGCTAAGAGGAGGCGATCCTGGTAATGGATTTTGTGTACAAGAAATGATTTCTGTTTGTGATGATTTATTGTATGGATAGGTATCATCTTGTTCTGCAACAAATAATACCCTTCCCCTTGATGCAATTCGTTTAGTAAATGTCTGCCCTGCATTCAAATAAAAAGGACCTCCATCAAAAGTAACAATGCTATGACTCAGTATGGATTGATCTATTACCCACCAATTTTTTGTAGCCGTCATGTTTGCATTCCCTTCATTTTTTATAATCAGTTCAATGGAATCACCTAAACAATTTGCAGATGTCCTTATGATGGCATGTGATGATGGTATGCATGGAGCATCAGGATAAATATGTGCTTCTGCACAATGAATCTGACCCATTGTTGCATTGCAGGACACTTTTACTATTATGGAAAAGAAACCGGATACATTCTCATCTATATCACCCAATAGAAAGCGAAACACAGATCCAGTTTGATTGCTAAAAGGTATTGAAGAACTAACATACTCAAATAAAGGATCTAGGCTCACATCAACATATGCATTTAAAGCTTTTTGGCTTCCCGTATTTGAATAATCTATGAATAGTGTCGATTCAACACATCTTCTCAAAATTGATGATTGTATATCAACTTCCAAATTCGGACAAAGGCTTAAAACTTGCAAACCAAACTTGAGTGTATCATTAAAATTATACGTTGCAGTAGAAACCGTTTGACTGCAACTTTTCCAAAAATTATTTCTGGTAGAAACCTGTAAGTTATAGTCTCCCTGATCAATAGGCATTCTAAAATCTCCATTGCGATTTGTATAGCTATATTGTGTTAGTGCACCTTTCGTTCCAACAACTATTTGATTATTCTTACCAACTTCTCCAGGATCTTTTATACAATTCTTATTATCATCAGAAAACACAGTTCCAATTAATACTTTTTGGCTGCTGGTCGAAGCTTTGGTACGATACAAACCATTACCATTTGTCATTGCATATAGTCTCTGACCTGGAGCAATTGCAAGTCCTTGAACTGCATCTACATCTTTTGAAAATGAATTAAATGTTTTGCCATGATCAACCGACCAAAAGATTTCATTATGTGAAGCTCCGTTCACATACAAATAATCCAGATTATTACAGGCCACACCATAAAGCGGCTCGATTACTCCAGCCTTGCTTCCTTGTACTTGCACAATCGCCCAGGTACTGCCATTATCAATTGTTTCCAATATCTTTCTTGAACCATCATAGTAAAAAATATGAGCAGTAGTATAGGTATCGCCAATAATCTTGCTGTCATAACCAATATTAAAAACCAGAACCCGATTCCAATTATCACCATCGTCGACAGATTTGTAAATGCCATTTAGTTTTGTAACCAGAATGGACCCATCTGGAAATGAATAAAAGTCCAGTACATCAGTAAAATTCAGTGCAAGCCAATTCTTTCCTTTGTTCTTGGATCGATAAATTCCTTTCACATCTGTAGTAAACAAACTAGAGGTTTTATTATTTACAAACAGTTTATCATTACCTAATGGACCGGTACCTTTTCTAACAACAACAGGCAGCGTTTTCCAATCCTTGAAATAATAAATTGATTTATAATCCAAATAGAAAAATTCTTCACCAATATGAGTTACCCGATCAGAATATCCACCTGCAACAATTGTTGACTCATCATGCGATTCTATCAAAAACGTCCAGCTTGAACCAGCATCTTCAGAAAAAAATAAACCATCAGTCGTCAACGCAATTATCCGTGAATCGGTGATGAATTCCAACTCAATGACACTGGAGTAATTCATTCCATGCGCAGAGAATAACCATTTCAATCCATTATCTATAGACCGGAATAAGCTACCTCCAACTTTAACACCAAAAACAGTTCCACCACTTGTTGATGAAAATGAATGATACGCATTTTTCTCAGTTCCAGAAGAACCAAATTCAATCCAAAAATCTCCCAGGTTATCAGAATAAAAAGATTTATACTTTTCGAATGCAAATAATCTTCCTGAATTTGAAAGTGCGATATCAACACGACTGTTGCTTGCAAAGATTAAGTCAATTTTGTTGAGAAGAATTCCAATTGCATTCAACTTCCAAATATATTCTTCACCAGAAACTACAAGATTACCATTTGGTGCAACGATGATTTCTTTTCTATCATAACCAAAATCATCTGCATAAAATAGCGTCCAGTTTAAACCAAAATCATTGGATAAATAAATTTTTGAATCACTGATCGCATATACCTGATCAGTTAACTTATTGAAGAAGAAGCGATCGATTCCTGTTATAGGAGAAGCATTCCAATTCTGTCCATTGTCGGATGATTGATAAACCTGATCCGAAGCTGCAAGCAATAAATTAGTATTCGGAAGTGCCGTAAAGCTTTGAATAAAAGGATTACCCGGAGAATTTACAGATACCCAGGATTGTCCATCATTCAATGATTTATACAATTTCTCACTTTTAGCGCAATACAAATTTCCATCGAGTCCTACTTCAACCGGATCACTTTCTAATGTTGCAGGCGAAGCAGGTAAACGCGTCCAACTCGAACCACCATTTAGTGATTTATACAACACGTTGGTATATAAATCCGGATGATTTAAAATCTGAAACAAAACTCCTGTTTTTCCTTCATAAACTTTAGCCCCACCTCCATATGGGCCATTCAACTTCTCAAAAATCTGTGCATCGATTCCAGAATGAAATAAAAAAATAGTAAGTAAAAAAACTAAACTGGTCTTGAATAAAATTCTCATAATAAATTCATTTAATGGTGATCTAAAGAAAAATTCAGAATATAAAAGTAGACAATCTGAATTTGACAACCTAATTAAATTTTACTTTTAACATTTTGACCAATCGATATTAATGAATTTCTTAGACGTCAATCTGTTTTCTTCCTTCATTCTTTCCCGCAAGTCTGCGGGATCTCCGCTACGCTACGACATTCCTTATCCGTGTAAACCCTGATATTTTGTACAGTTTCCTCAGGGTAAACCCCTATTTTCTCTAAATTTCATATTAGAAAAAATGAAAATCCAACATATCTTTCTACTTTTGGAGCAGATCAAACGTGAATTAAATCAACTTTTAGCATGCAAACCAAAATTGCTATTTTTATTTTCATTGGATTGATGCAATTCAATGAAATTACTGCTCAGAAAATCATTCTGGGAGGCAAAGACTCACCGCCTATTCATGTGTACTCCAGCGACAACTGGAAACCACTCAATCGAAAGGATACCACTTCTGCCAAATCCACCATCAATGGTGATGGTATGGTTTTCGACGAGTATAATGCAAGCCGGTTTTTATACCAGGCTACTTTAGGCTCCAACCTTCAGGATATACAAAAAATCGCAGGCAATGATTTTGAAAAATGGCTGGATAAACAAATGAGCCTTCCAGTTAATTCAATGCTCGATCAAACCAATGAAACCTTTAAAGATGTGGTAGATTGGTTTTATGAATCAGGTGGAGATTCTCTGGATGTACTTACTTCGCCAAACTGGATTACATTTCAGTATGCATGGTGGACGCAACACATGAACAATCCAGATAAATTACGTCAACGCATTGCTCTTGCTCTTAGTGAAATTTTTGTCATTTCTTTGAATACAGATCTACAGAGTTACGGAAGAGGATTAGCAAGTTACTATGACATATTGCTCAACAATGCATTTGGAAGTTTTTCAGATTTAATCTATCAAGTGAGTGTACATCCAACAATGGGATTCTATCTCAGTCATCTTAATAATCCTAAAACCGATACTGTAGAAGGAACACACCCCGATGAGAATTATGCACGCGAGATCATGCAATTGTTTACAATCGGTTTGCATGAATTAAATCCGGATGGAAGTTTAAAACTGGATCCACAGGGAGATGCGATACCAACGTACAATCAAAAAGACATCAAAGAATTGGCAAAGGTGTTTACAGGTTTGGGATTTTCTGCAGTAATGCCTAATATGTACACAGATTTGGCAGTATTTGGAATGGGAATCTATCTCGCCGATTTTACTAAGAACATGAGAATGTATGAATACTATCATGAACCAGGTGAAAAAAGTTTATTGAATGGAACAACTATTATACCTGACGGGCAAACCGGATTAAAAGATATCAGGGATGCAATCGAAGCATTGGTAAATCATCCAAATGTTGGACCATTCATCGGAAGACAACTCATTCAACGATTGATTAAATCCAATCCTTCTCCAGAATACATTGCACGTGTTGCAAAAGTTTTCAGAAATGATGGAAAAGGAAATCGCGGCAATCTTGCAGCTGTGATCAAAGCAATACTATTGGATGAGGAAGCAAGAGATTGTGCACCAATGTTGGAGCCAAGTAATGGACAACTAAGAGAACCCATAGTAAGATATTCTCATTTTACTTCTGCCATTGATGTCGAACATTATTATGGTCGTTATTGGAATATAGGTTATGAATTCTGGACCAATACCGGTCAGATTCCATTAGCTGCACCAACTGTTTTCAATTTCTATTCTCCATTTTATAAACCTAAAGGTGAAATTGATAAAAGTGGATTGGTTGCTCCGGAATTTCAAATACACAATTCACGAACAAGCATTGGTTATATTAATCAGGTGAATGCATGGACCGTTTTCGATTACGTGATGTATAGTTGGGAACGGGATGATCCCTATGCAGTATTAAATTTAAATGATCTGGAAGATCTTGCACAAGATCCTGAAGTACTGTTAAATCGTCTCGATATTTTATTGACACATGGAAATCTTAGTGACCGCACGCGTGGAATTATAAAAGAAACTATTGAAACATTCAAAACAGGAAGCTTTAGAGAAAATCGCGTTCGAATGGCTCTTTATCTCATGATGATTTCACCCGATTACGCCATTTTTAAATAAGAAAGCCATGTCAATGAAAAATATATCAAGAAGAAAATTTGTAGGACAAATTAGTTGTGCTGCATTAGGATATACTTCAATAATGAATACACTCATCCATCTTAAAGGAATGAATGCATTAACTGCAGCAAACTCCATGATGGATCCAGGATACAAAGCATTGATCTGTCTAAGTCTTTCCGGTGGAGCTGATTCATATAATATGTTGGTACCAATGAGCAACAAAGAATATAGCGACTATGCGAAGACCAGATCCAATTTGGCCATTCCAAAAACTGAATTACGTCAGATTCAAGTAACCAACACACCGGGCAGAACATTCGGCGTTCATCCTGCTTTGAAAGAAATGCAAAAACTATTTGACAATGGCAAATTGACTTTTGTTTCAAACGTGGGTACTTTGTTAGAACCAACCACAAAGGATGAATTTTACAACCAAACTGTAAAACTTCCTCTAGGCCTGTTGTCTCACTCCGATCAATATCAACAATGGCAATCTTCCATATCAGATCAAAGATCAACTACCGGCTGGGGTGGAAAAATGGCAGATCTGGTCAAGGATATGAATCAGGAGGATCAAATTTCTATGAACATTTCTTTAGCAGGCACCAATCTTTTTCAATCTGGTAATGAGGTCATAGAATTTTCAATTGATCCAAGATATGGTGCTTTGGGAATTTATGGTTATGCGCCGGATAATATGTATGATCAATTCAATATCCAACGTACAAAAGCCATCGATACTCTACTCGATCATACCTATGCAGATGTTTTCCAAAAAACCTATACCGATGTGATCAGGAGTTCACGAGATGGTTATAAAAAATTTACTGCTGCATTAGACAAAGCCCCAGTGCTTGTAACCCAATTTTCAGACACTGATCTTTCTCAGGCATTTAAAATGATTGCAAGAACAATTTCAGTTCATGAAGACTTAGGCTTTAAACGCCAGATCTTTTTTCTTGATTTTTCTGGATGGGATCATCATGATGAGGTGCTCAATAATCAAAATCAAATGTTTCCTTTTATCGATAATGCATTATCAGAATTCAATTCAGCGATGGAGGAGTTACAACTTTCAAATCAAGTCACTACATTTTCAATGTCTGAATTTGGAAGGTCTCTAACTTCTAATGGCAATGGAACAGATCATGCATGGGGTGGCAATGTATTTGTTATGGCCGGTTCTGTTATTGCTAAAAGAATGAATGGTAAATATCCTTTATTGACTGCAACTAGCAATTTGAATATCTACGATGGTATATTGATTCCAACTACATCAGTAGATCAATTCGTTGCCGAATTGGCTTTGTGGTTTGGTGTACCTCCTTCAGATCTTGGGTATATGTTGCCAAACATTGGAAACTTTTACGATGTAAATTCAGGTAAAGCACCACTTGGTTTTTTAAATATTTAAAATTGAATGTGATGAAAAAAATACTACTCTATTTAATTATACTTTATTCTCCATCTTTATTTAGTCAATGTTTTCCAGACAGACATTCTACCAATTGGTTTGATGCCTGGATTTCCTGCGAAGCAAAACAAAATCCAAATCCAGCTAACGGATCAGGACATTGGATTTTATACGATTTAAAAAATCAGTATCTGATTGACAAAATTAAAATATGGAACATCAATGATCCGGATCATTTGAATTGGGGAATGAAAGATGTGCGAATTGAATATTCTATCGATAGTTTGAGCTGGAGCAGTGCAGGTGAATTCACACTAAACAAAGCAGAAGGTACTAATCGTTATGAAGGCATGGATTGGATCGATGTTGTGATTCCAAAAGCCCAATATATATTGATCACCGGACTTTCCAATTTTGGAGGTAGTTGTTTTGGTCTTGCTGAACTCCGGTTCTCTGCAGAAAAAATTGAAATCATTACTAATGTAGATGAAAAAGTAAATGATGCCGAAGAATTGCAAGTTAAAATACTACCAAATCCATTCAGCGATATTTTTCGGATGGAATTAATGGGAGCGCACAATTCAAATGTTGATATTCAAATCACAGATCTTTTTGGAAAATCAATTTATTCCGAAAGTTTGACTTTGGATAATGGATATGGCAATCTTAGAATTCAAACAAGAAGATGGCCATCAGGAGCATTCTTGCTTGTTGCTAAACAAGGTTCAATATTTCGACGAGTTCAGTTGAT
>JAYVIT010000379.1:0-6643 GCA_043769965.1 Saprospiraceae bacterium | reverse complement strand
AGGTGGTTGCCAGTTGCGGATGCGATCCCGTTCTTCGAGTTCGTATAATTTTTCGCGAACGGTAACATAATTATTGAGAAAGCGATTTACTTTTTCGGTATTTTTTGAAGTGATGTCAGCTTCGCAAAGCATTAGCAGATCTTCAAGATCTTCACCTGCGTCAAACAACAATCGTCTTAATGCAGAATCCGTAATTATTTCTTGAGTTAAGGCTATCGGTCTTAAATGCAACCGCACTAATTTTTGCACGTATTTCATTTTCTGATCCAGAGGCAATCGCAAATTTTTAAAAATGCGTGGAAGCATATTTGCACCAACTGCATCATGACCATGAAAGGTCCAACCCGCTTCCCGGTCGTATCGCTTCGTTTGTGGTTTTGCAATGTCATGAAACACCGCAGCCCAACGACACCAAATATTATCGGTTTTCTGACATAGATTATCCAACACTTGTAGTGTATGATAAAAATTGTCTTTATGTCCTTTACCATTTTGATACTCCACACCATGCAACAATACCATCTCCGGTAAAATATATCCAAGCAGTCCGGTTTTGAAAAGTAAATCAAACCCAACAGAAGGTTTATCGCATTGCATAATTTTTTCCAGCTCTGCTGTGATTCGCTCTTTGGATACAATTTTAATTCTGCTATTGGAATTTATGATTCCCTGATAAGTTGAAGGCTCAATAGTGTATGAAAGCTGATTAGCAAAACGAATGGCACGCATCATACGCAAAGGATCATCCGAAAAAGTTTGCTCCGGACTTGTTGGTGTGCGAATAATTTTAGTTTCGATATCTTTCATTCCATCAAATGGATCAATGATTTCACCAAAATTTTCTTCATTCAAACTAATTGAAATCGCATTCATGGCAAAATCACGACGCAACTGATCGTCTTCCAAACTTCCCGAAGCAACAATAGGTTTGCGTGAATCATAGCGATATGACTCTTTGCGCGCACCGACAAATTCAATTTCCAGTTCTTTGTGCTTGATCATTGCAGTACCGAAACGACTGTACACATTCACAGAAGGCCTTGGAATAAATCGCGAAGCAACCAATTCTGCAAGTTGTATTCCATCTCCAAGACAAACTATGTCTATATCCTTAGATGCTCTTCCAATGATTTTATCCCGAATGTATCCGCCAATTGCAAATACTTTCACATCCATTTCCTTTCCACATTCAGAAATGATGGAGAGAATTTTTTTCTCTGATGGATCTAGCTTGAAAATTAAAGTTTGATTCATTACGCGAAAGCAAAAGCCGCTTCTGTTGCATAATCTTCCTCGATTCGAGCAAGAATGTTGAATAAATTTTCCGGAATAGATTCGGTAACTAATTGAGCACGATATTCCTTTATGTTTGCCAAACCTTTAAAATAATTTGTATAGTGTCTTCTCATTTCCAACACTCCAAGTTTTTCACCTTTCCATTTGATGGAATTTTGCAAATGACTTTTCGCAGCATAAACCCGTTCGGTAATATCCGGTGGATCCATGAGCTCACCTGTTGCAAAAAAATGTTTGATCTCTCTGAATATCCAGGGATAACCAATGCTTGCTCTACCAATCATAATACCATCTACATCGTATCGGTTTCTATATTCAAGTGCTTTGACCGGAGAATCGATATCACCATTTCCAAAAATGGGAATATGAATTCGTGGATTATTCTTGACTTTTGAAATCCATGTCCAGTCAGCTTCGCCTTTATACATCTGATTTCTTGTTCGCGCATGTATAGTTAATGCCTTAATACCAATATCCTGCAATCGCTCTGCAACATCTTCAATAAAAATCATATTGTCATCCCATCCCAACCGCGTCTTAACTGTAACCGGCAACTTAGTTGATTTAATTACTGCCTCAGTAAGTTTCACCATTTTGGGGACATCCTTCAAAATCCCTGCACCAGCCATTTTGCAAACCACCTTTTGAACCGGACAGCCATAATTGATATCGAGAATCTCAGGATTAGCCGCTTCGACGATTTCAGCCGCTTTCATCATAGAATCCAATTCTGCACCAAATATCTGGATTCCAATGGGCCTCTCTTCATCATATATGTCCAGTTTTTGTATGGACTTCGCAGCATCACGGATCAGTCCTTCCACCGACACAAACTCCGTAAACATGAGGTCGCAGCCCTGTTCCTTGCACAAAGCCCTGAACGGTGGATCGCTCACATCTTCCATTGGCGCCAAAAGCAGCGGAAAATGAGGGAGTTCTATTTTGCCGATTTTTACGGTTTCTTTCATTTCGCCGCAAAAATAGGAAGAAAGGCTTTAGGCTGTAGGCTTTAGGTTTTAAACAATGGACAATAGACAATGGACAATGGACAATGGACAATGGACAATGGACAAAAAAATCAACTTTAGATGAAAATGCGATAATCAATGTTTTTAAAAACTGAGAATAGTAAATTACTACATATAAATAAGCCCGAAGGGCTTAAATAATAATAGCCAGGGGTGCAACCCCGGTAAAAAGCGAAACAAATTTACAAGCCTGTAGGGCTTGAATTTCCTTCTTCCTATGAAAATCCAACTTTCCAACTTATTGGAATTCCATTATCAATGACCCATAAAATTTAATACCTTGCCTAATGTTTGAAACAAATTCTGCTTCATGATCTCAATCATTACCATCCTTTTTATTGTAGGCTACCTCTTAATCATTATTGAACATAAGATCAAAATTGACAAAGCAGTTATAGCAATTCTTACCGGTGTCATTTTATGGACACTAATTAGCATAACACCAGAATTTTATTCTATTGATCATCCATTGAATCTGACTCATGTACTCGGTGATATTTCTGCAATACTTTTTTTTCTTTTGGGTGCAATGACCATTGTCGAATTGGTAGATCTTCATCAGGGTTTTAAAATAATTTCAAATTGGATCAAGGCGAAAAATAAAATCACACTACTTGTTTTAATTTGTTTATTGACATTTTTCCTGTCAGCGATTCTTGATAATCTTACAACAACTATAGTCATGATTTCTATAATTCGGAAGATTATTCATGATCAGGAGGATAGGTTTTGGTTTGTGAGTATGATTGTAATTGCGGCTAATAGTGGCGGTGCCTGGTCACCAATTGGAGATGTTACTACGACAATGTTGTGGATTGATAATAAAGTAAGTTCCATGCATTTGATAAATCATTTATTCCTACCATCCTTATTATCCATTTTAATACCATTAATAATCATTTCCTATAAAAAACGATTTAAAAATCAAACAATAGAGATAGAAAATAGAAATATAAAACTTCCCGCCTCTGCTACATTTTATTTGTTTCTTGGAATCGGATTATTGATTATGGTTCCGGTTTTTAAAACACTGACACATCTTCCACCTTACATGGGCATGATGGGTGCTTTGGCAATCATCTGGTTTATTTCTGAAATTGAACATCCACTATTATATCCTCCGACTTCGGAATCTCCAAAACCATCAGTACGATATGCATTATCACGTATTGAAATACCGAGCATACTTTTTTTCTTTGGAATACTGCTTGCAATTTCTGCATTAGAACAAGTTGGCCAATTAAAACAATTGGGATTGCTTTTAGAAAACAATACTCCAAATTCATCCGTAGTCGCGTTTGCGTTAGGACTATTGTCTGCTGTCATTGATAATGTACCTATGGTTGCTGGTGCCATGGGCATGTACAACTACCCCATGGATGATTTGTTCTGGCATGAACTTGCATTCGCTGCTGGTACAGGTGGCAGCATTTTAATTATTGGTTCTGCAGCAGGAGTCACCGCTATGGGCATGGAAAAGATTTCGTATCCCTGGTATTTTAAAAATATCAGCATATTGGCATTGCTGGGATATCTTGCGGGATGGATCTATATTTACTTCTTGTAAGACAAAAGGCTGTATTCCTGATATTTTATGTTTAGTGTTTCAATTTCAATAAAAACCTAAGCTACAATATTGGCAAAGAGATTACTATGTCAAGTTGAATATCAGTAATAACACCCCCTGACTTTAGTCAGTAAACAAATCAAGCTACGAAGAGAAATCAAAAAAACCACCCCGCTAAAACTTTCCTTCAATTACAATTGATTTCAATCAATTGTAAGAATAAGGTTTAGAATAATTTCCTTACATTTATAGTAACCAGATCTAGTCATACAGCTATTTCACTTAATTCTTGCTAGTATTTTGAATTTAGGAGGGTTCACCACGATGCAAATTCAAACCACACTAAATAGTGTACAACTTGGAAATTAATATATCTTTCCTTCTCAATTTCCTTCTGTTTGTCGTTAATTTGCCTATTGCTTTTAACGAATTATCTCTTACCTTCAACGAGAACTTGTTCCTGGTAATCGTAGGAGCCTAAAATCTTTAATTTATGAAATCCAACATTTTCTTTTTCCTTTGTATTCTTTCTTTCACACATACATTCACCCAGGATCGCTTTGATGAAAAATATTACAAGTCCATGGAGTGGCGCCATATTGGCCCATTTCGTGGTGGTCGATCTGGTGCAGTGACAGGTATAGAAAATAAACCCAATGAGTATTATATGGGGACTACCGGAGGTGGTGTATGGAAAACTACTGATGCTGGTGTCAACTGGAAAAATATTTCTGATGGATTTTTTGGAGGTAGTATCGGTGCAGTTGAAGTTGCTGCTGCTGATCCTAATGTTCTTTATGTAGGCGAAGGCGAAGAAACGATTAGAGGAAACGTAAGTCCTGGACGTGGACTTTGGAAAACGGAAGATGGTGGAAAGAACTGGGCCAAACTCGGACTAGAAAATACAAGACACATTGTTCGAATCAGAACGCATCCGAAAAATGCTGACATCGTAATTGTTGCTGCACTTGGAAATATTTTCAAACCAAGTACAGATCGCGGAATTTATAAATCAATTGATGGAGGAAAAACATTTAAGAAAGTTCTTTTTGTAAATGATACAACAGGTGCAATTGATTTGGTTTATGATCCAGTGAATCCAAGAATACTTTTTGCAACGACATGGAATGTTCAACGAAATGCATATCGATTGTCCAGTGGTGGACCAGGTTCTGCATTATGGAAAAGCACAGATGGAGGAGATACCTGGAAAGACATTTCTAAAAACAAAGGACTGCCTGAAGGTATTTGGGGAAAAGCAACAGTTGTCGTTTGCAATTCTAATCATGATCGCATCTACGCAATGATTGAAAATGAAAATGGCGGATTGTATCGGTCAGATGATGCAGGATTGACCTGGAATTTGATGAACTCAGACAGATCGTTAAGACAACGCGCCTGGTATTTTTCAAGATTGTGCGCAGATCCATCAAATGATAATATTGTTTATGTGCAAAATGTTTCTCTACATAAATCAATTGATGGCGGAAAAACATTTTCGAATTTCCATACCCAACATGGAGATCATCACGACATTTGGATCAATCCTATATTTCCGAATTGGATGATAGTTGCCAATGATGGTGGTGGTCAAATTAGTGATGATGGAGGGAAGCATTGGTCAACACAAAACAATCAAGCTACTGCGCAATTTTATAGAATAACAACAGACAATCATTATCCATTTAGAATTTATGTGGCACAACAAGATAATAGCACGATTAGGATTACACATCGTAGCTATAGCAATTCCATTGGCAGTAATGATTGGGAACCAACGGCAGGCGGTGAATCTGGACACATTGCTGTTGATCCATTGAATCCAGATATTGTTTATGGAGGATCTTATGGCGGTTACTTAACCCGCTTTGATCATCAGCGAAATATAAATCGCAGCATTCATGTTTGGCCTGACAATCCATTGGGTCATGGAGCTGTTGATCTCAAATATCGCTTTCAATGGAATTTTCCGATTTTCTTTTCTCCACACAATACTAAAAAATTGTATTGCGCTTCAAATTTTTTACATGCTACAGAAAATGAAGGGCAGTCCTGGAAAACAATTAGTCCGGATCTTACAAGAAATGATTCTACCAAGTTGCAAGCATCAGGTGGACCAATTACAAAAGACAATACATCTGTTGAATACTATTGTACAATTTTTTCTGCAGCAGAATCCAAACGAGTAGAAGACTTACTTTGGGTTGGTTCTGATGATGGACTTGTTCATGTCAGCAAAGACGGAGGATCTACATGGACAAATGTCACACCAACGAATCTTCCACAATGGACCATAATAAATTGCATCGAACCAGATCCACATCTGGATGGCGGTTGTTATATCGCAGCAACAGCTTATAAAAATGGTGACTTCAATCCCTATCTTTATAAAACAGAAGATTATGGAAAAAACTGGACAAAAATTACCAAAGGAATTCCCGCAGAACATTTTACCCGAACGCTGAGAGCTGATCCTGTAACGAAAGGCTTGTTGTATGCAGGAACAGAATATGGAATGTATATTTCATTCGACGAAGGAAAAAACTGGAAATCATTTCAACTCAATTTGCCAATTGTTCCCATCACAGATCTTGTAATCAAAAATGAATTTCTTATCGCAGCAACGCAGGGAAGAAGTATATGGATGATCGATGATCTTGGTCCATTGAGACAATTGGGATCGATATCAAATGATAAAAAAACAATTTTATTTAAACCAAAACCATCTATTCGCATGGATGGTGGATCGTTT
>JAYVIT010000378.1:0-4345 GCA_043769965.1 Saprospiraceae bacterium | reverse complement strand
GGATCTATTTCAATAAAAGTGAAGGTTTCCTGTAATGCGCAGATGGGTCAGATACATTGTGCAGAAGCGCATATTTATCCGGATACACCTTGCATTCAGTCTTCACAAGTAGTCATTAGGACATCTGCAAATTGTTTTGGAGATTCTATTGAGCTTATCATCAGAAATGATGGCAATAAAGATATGAAAGTAGCCAAAAACTGGTGGGTTATTGATTTATCCAAATCGAATTCCAACATTCAATCTTTTGATGGTGGTTCTTTTTATTTAAGAGCAGGACAAGTTTTTACAAAGCGAATTACATCGAAAGACGAAGTATTATTAATTGCAGAACAGGATGAATCTTATCCTTACAATAAAACTTCAAAAACAGAAATCATTTCTTGTGCACAAAATCCTTTGCCCGGATCACCTCAATTGAGTATAAGTAATCTCGATGAAGAAGAGCCATACATTTCTAAATTCTGTGAACGCAATCGCGGAAGTTTTGATCCTAATGACATCACTGGTTATCCATTAGGGATTGCAGATAAAAGGTACATCTATAAAGAACAAGAGCTCGAATACATCATCCGATTTCAAAACACAGGTACAGACACAGCTTTCAATATCAGAATAGAAAATAAAATTCCAAATAAAGAATTGGATCTCTCGACTTTGACATTGGGTGCATCATCTCATCCGTATCAATTTATTTTAAGCCCGGAAGGAAAACTGATTTTTTCATTCAGCAATATACTTCTGCCAGATTCCAATATCAATGAAAAAGCATCACACGGATTTATTCAATACAGCATTAAACCAATTGATAAATTGAGTAATGGCACAAGGATACTGAATGATGCTTTGATTTATTTTGATTTTAATGACGGAGTGAATACCAATGTGGATATGCATACGATTGGTAGTCCGATTCCGGTAAAGGTGAATGAGGTGAATAAAGGGAATGAGATCGATTTTCAGATTGAGCCGAATCCAATGCAGTTTTTTAGTTCAATTTTTATTAATTCAAAATCTAAGAATGAACATTATAAGTTGTGTTGCCTGGATGTGAATTCAAAACAAATGTGGGAGACGGATGTGAAGAGTGACCGTGCGACTATTTCAAAAGGTGAATTGAAGCCTGGAGTATATTTTTTGGTTTTGAAAGCTGAAAATGGTTTGACATTTAGGTCGAAGAAATTAATTGTTGATTAGTTGGTAGTATACTTGACTTTTTCTAATAGTTTGAAAATAAAAAACTGCGCATTCAGTATTGATTGTTAAGAATCTGAATCCTAATTTGTTTTCTCTTCACTTCTAAAATCATCATTCGTTGATCATTATTCGGCATTCAGCTGATTGTGTGCAATTTGCTTCAAAGAAAATGAATAATGAACACTGATTAACGAATGATGAATTTAGAGGTGAGTGAAATAAAAAAGCCCCTGTGGTCAGCAAGGGCTAAAATCTACTATCATTCTCAGACGGTTAATCAAAAAAGACTTCGATTGTAGGTACTATTAAGTTCGAGATTTTGCTTGAATTATTTTTTCAATTTAGAAAGTATGTTTTCTAATTCCACTTCGGTGAATACAAGTACTTCGCGGGGCTTACTTCCTTCACCCATACTGACAATTCCAAGTTGTTCGAGTTGATCCATGATTCTTCCAGCACGATTATAACCAAGTTTCAATCGACGCTGAATCATGCTGGTGCTTCCATGCTGTGATCCAACAACTAATCGGGCTGCTTCAAACATCATGTCATCCAGATCATTCATCTCAATTTGTTCGCCACCATTAGTTGATTCTTCTCCTTTGTATTCAGGTAAATAATATGGTGTTCCGAATCCTTGTTGGCTTCCAATAAATTTGATGACTCTTTCTACTTCAGGAGTATCGACATAAGGACATTGTAATCGAATGACATCTGAACCAAGGCTATATAGAAAATCACCACGACCAATCAGTCGTTCGGCACCACCGTAATCAAGAATTGTTCTGGAATCAATATTAGAAGAAACTTTAAATGCAATTCTTCCAGGGAAATTGGCTTTGATTAAACCGGTAATTATTTTTACGGAAGGTCTTTGCGTTGCAATGATTAAATGCATACCAACAGCACGAGCCAATTGTGCTAGCCTTCCTAAAGGCATTTCTACTTCTTTACCTGCAGTCATAATTAAATCCGCAAACTCATCAATGATCAGCGCGATATAAGGAAGGAAGCGATGTCCTTTTTCAGGATTTAATTTGCGTCTGGTAAATTTTTCATTGTATTCCAGAATATTTCTGACTCTGGCTAATTTAAGCAATTCATATCGCTGATCCATTTCAATACATAAAGAGTTCAGAGTATAAATTACTTTCGATGTATCGGTGATGATTGCGTCTTCACTGTCTGGTAATTTTGCGAGAAAGTGTTTTGCAATTTCTGAATAGATTGGTAACTCCACTTTTTTGGGATCGATCAACACCAATTTTACTTCGGATGGATGTTTTCGATAGAGTAGGGAGATCAAAATGGAATTGATACCAACTGATTTTCCCTGACCGGTAGCTCCCGCAATCAGTAAGTGTGGCATTTTGGTAAGATCTGCTACAATGACTTCATTCGAAATATTTTTTCCTAATGCAATCGGCAATTCTAATTTAGGATCATTGAATTTTTCAGAACGCAACAATTCTTTTAATGCAACAATTTGTCTGTTTTTATTTGCAACTTCAATTCCAATAGTTCCTCGGCCTGGAATCGGGGCGATAATCCGGATTCCTTGCGCGGATAAACTTAAAGCAATATCATCTTCCAAACTTTTTATTCTGGAGATACGAACACCCGGAGCTGGTACAATTTCATACAGTGTAACTGTTGGTCCAATGGTCGCTTTAATTTTTTGAATTTCTATTTTGTAATGCTGAAGCGTTGCAATGATCAGATTTTTATTTGTTTCCAATTCTTCGCGGTCGATTTCAAATTTGTGATCTGCATAATCATTCAATAAATCCAATCCAGGAGCTTTGTATGCAGAAAGATTTGCTTTAGGATCGTAAGAGGGAGCAGACTCAGCATCCCAGCCGTCTTCTTCTTCGAAGACGGCTTGTGGGAATGACTGATAATCGCTTTGTTCTGTATCTTTCAAAACTGGAAATAATTCCGGTTGTGTGTTATTGTCATCAACAATTTCCAATGACGGCGTCGCGCGTTGTGTCGCTTCTTTTGGTGCTAATGAAGCAGTCAATGGATCGCCAGCAGGATATTCGCTCCAATCAATCATGATTGGTTTTTCTTGTGGAGTAGGGTTGGGAGTTGTTTTTAGAAACTGTTCTGGTGCAGGTTTTTCTAAGGTATTTGTGAAAGCGTCCAGGGTATTTTTAAAATCAAACCAGTCAGCATTCCAAATTGAAGATGCAGCAGTCTGACCAACTGCATTAGTCTGAAGACTTTGCATAGAAGGATTATAATACCAAACTAAAAGTGCAAGTAATCCAAACATCAAACTGAGACCCGCACCGATTGGACCCATAAAACCTTCAATCCATTCGCAGTTTCTGGCGCCAAATGCACCACCATAAGGAAACTCCATTGAATTGAAGACATAATAAAAGATCATGGAAAGCAATGACATGATAATCATGGAGTGGGTAGAAAAACGGAGAAAAGAAAGCCATCCTCCCCGATGGAGAAAACGAAATCCCAGATGCACGAGGACAGGCACCATGAGCAAAGCCGCTAATCCAAAACCATAATAGAAAAGGAAGTGTGAGCTCAATGCCCCCAATTTTCCTAACCAATTGAATATTATTACTTTGGGTAAGAGTAGGATTTTCCAGGAATGGGAAAGGATTTTATCCTGATCCTGTTTCCAGGTGAAAAAATAAGAGATGGAAGAAACCAGGATGAACAAGGCTATCATGAAACAAAGGATAGCCAGAATCTTGGAAAAGCGTTCGTCTTTGATGCTTTTTAGAAAGGATTGCCAAATCGTGAGATTACTCTTTTTCGACCGCGCCATAGTTGATAGTAGATTATATATGAATTCAAGCGCTAAAGTATGAATATTAACATATTATAAAAAATTATAATCTATTTATTTATTGAAAATCTGCATATTAAGTATTAATAAAAATCATAATATGTATATCAAATTTAATATATGAAATTATTAACATATATAAAATCTTTAATTTTCAATGCCCTGTGTATATAAATATTCAACTTCATTGCCAGATCCATTTTCTAAGCCTTAATTTTGCAGCATCTAAAATTTCAAAAACCATGTATATTAAACATAAGGTGATCATAGCTGGTGCAGGTGGAATAGGTCGTGCAGCAGGATTGATCATGGCAGAACAACCCGATTTTG
>JAYVIT010000377.1:0-17084 GCA_043769965.1 Saprospiraceae bacterium | reverse complement strand
TACCAGTACTGGATCCTTGAATATTTATTACATCAACTTTCATGAACTTAATTTTTTTCAATGATTACAATAGAGCCTTTGTATCCTGGAATGGCTCCTTTTACAAGCAATAGATTTTTTTCAGGAAGTATTTTTGCAATTTTCAAATTGCGGACTTTCACATTATCAGTTCCTGTCTGACCTGCCATTCTCAAACCTTTGACAACTTTAGAAGGATATGAAGATGCACCAATAGAACCTGCAGCACGTTGACGATTATGTTGTCCGTGAGTAGCACCACCAACTCCATGAAATCCATGTCTTTTAACTACACCTTGAAATCCTTTTCCTTTAGAAATACCACGGGCATGAACTGTATCTCCTTCAGCAAATACATCAGTAACATTTACTTCTTCTCCAAGACTTTTATTGAGACTACAATTTCTAAACTCTACTGATTTTCTTTTAGGAGTTGTGTTGGCATTTTTAAAATGTCCTGTTATTGCTTGATTCGAGTTTTTAGCTTTTGCCTCACCATATGAAAACTGAAGTGCATCATAACCATCTGCATCTTCGGTTTTAACCTGGGTGATAATATTAGGTGACACTTCTACAACTGTGCAAGCAATAAATTTGCCATCCGCAGCATAGATGCTGGTCATTCCGATCTTGGTACCTATTATTCCATTCACGATCTGTGATTTTAATATTGTTACAAAATCAATCGCCGGAAAACTTCCGAAGATTTTTCAAAAAAAAAATAAAATGAATCAAAAAAGTTTAAGACAATTTCACTTGAATGTCTACACCACTGGGCAGTTCGAGCTTTGACAACGCGTCCACCGTTTTGTTGTTCGGTGTGTAAATCTCGATGAGTCGCTTGTGAGTCCTTAATTGAAACTGCTCACGAGCTTTCTTATTCACGTGCGGCGAACGCAACACCGTGAATATTTCCTTCTCAGTTGGCAGCGGAATCGGACCAGCGACAACTGCGCCACTATTGCGCACTGTCTTTACTATCTTCTCCGTACTCTTGTCGACCAGGTTGTGATCGTAAGAGCGAAGTTTAATCCGAATTTTTTGATTCATGCCTAAAATTATTTCACCCTTTTGGGGTTTTGGTTTTAATAAAAAATTTAATTATATTCTACAAATATTTCAATACTACAAATATTTCACCACTACGGGGCTTAATTTATGTAATAATTTTCCTTCTCACTTTTGATTCCCAATCTTTATCGGGAACACTTTACACTTTTACAGTTCCTTTCACCTTTGCAATGATGTCTTCGGCAATTTGCTTGGGCACCGGTGCATAATGCGAAAACTCCATTGTTGAACTTGCGCGGCCAGATGTAATTGTTCTTAATTGTGTAACATATCCGAACATTTCTGATAAAGGAACATCTGCCTGAATTGCGACTGCACCACCCATTCGTTGTTCTTGACCTTTAGGCATTCCCCTTCTTCTGTTTAAATCTCCAATCACTGGTCCAACATATTCTTCTGGTGTAATGACTTCAAGTTTCATAACAGGCTCCATAAGTTGCGGACCTGTTTTTGGCGCAGCTGCACGAAAACCATCTTTTGCACACAATTCGAAAGCCTGTGGTTTTGAATCCACTGCGTGCATGGATCCATCATAAACACGGATCTTCATATTTTCTATGTTGTAACCAGCGAGAACTCCCTGATTCATCATTGATTCAAATCCTTTTGTAATTGGAGCAACATATTCTTTAGCAATAGCGCCTCCGAAAACATCCCAGACAAACTGCATACGCGTTTTGCCATTTTTGTATTCATCGCTATTTAAAAATTCTTCATCTGCAGGACCTATTTCAAACTCCATGTCAGCAAACATACCAGAACCTCCGGTTTGTTTTTTCAGACGTTCGCGATGTTTAAATGTTTTTGTAAGTGTTTCTTTATAATTTACTTGAGGAGCACCTTGATTGCACTCAACTCCAAATTCACGTCTCAATCTATCGACAATAATTTCAAGGTGAAGCTCACCCATTCCATTGATAATTGTCTGGCCAGTATTTTCATCAGTAAACACTCTGAATGTCGGATCTTCTTCTGCTAATTTGGCCAAAGACATTCCCAATCTATCCTGATCCTTTTCAGTTTTAGGTTCAATCGCAATTGAAATAACCGGTTCTGGAAAATTCATTGCTTCCAAAAGAATTGGATGATTTTCATCACAAAGCGTATCACCCGTTTTAATATCTTTAAATCCAACCGCTGCGGCAATATCTCCGGCTTCAACATATTCAATTGCCTTTCGATCATTGGCATGCATTAAGAAAATTCTGGAGATCCGTTCTTTCTCCATGCTCATTCTGTCCTTTTCTGATCTTACTTTCAATACATAAGAACCGGCATTCAGTCTTCCTGAATAGACCCTCATAAAAACCAGACGACCAACGAATGGATCCGTGGCAACTTTGAATGCAAGAGCTGCAAATGGTTCATCAACCGAAGGTTTTCTGAATTCCTCTGCATCTGTTTTAGGATTACTTCCTTTTACGCCTTCTACATCTAATGGAGATGGTAAAAATGCACAAACCGCATCTAATGCTGCTTGAACTCCTTTATTTTTGAAAGCAGATCCACAAAGCATTGGGACAAATTTCATGTCACAAACTGCTGCCCGGATTGCCGTGATCATTTCTTCTTCTGTGATGGTCTCTGGAGCATCAAAAAATTTGACCATCAGATCATCGTCGTATTCAGCTATAGCTTCAATTAATTCCTGTCTGCAATCATGTACCTGATCTATTATATCATCGGGAATTGGAATTTCTGTAAAAGTCATTCCTCTGGATTCTTCATCCCAGATTATTGCTTTATTTGTAATGAGATCTACAACTCCTTTAAAATGTTCTTCATTTCCGATGGGTACTTGCAGTGGTACAGCTTTTGAGCCCAACATGGTTTTTACCTGATTGACCACATTAAAAAAATCTGCTCCTTGCCTGTCCATTTTATTTACGAAACCAAGACGTGGCACCTTATAGTTATCAGCCAATCTCCAGTTGGTTTCACTTTGTGGTTCCACTCCATCAACTGCACTAAAAAGAAAAACTAATCCATCGAGTACCCGTAATGACCTATTTACTTCAACTGTAAAATCCACGTGACCAGGAGTATCGATGATATTCACAACATATGGTGATCCCTTCCAACTCCAATTGGTTTGAGTTGCTGCAGAAGTAATAGTAATCCCTCTTTCTTGCTCTTGTGCCATCCAGTCCATAGTAGCTGCGCCATCATGAACTTCACCCATTTTATGACTTACTCCTGTGTAATATAGAATGCGTTCGGTCATAGTGGTTTTTCCTGCATCGATATGAGCTGCAATTCCTATGTTCCTTAGATATTTAAGATCTTTTGCCATGAAGCTAACTTCTCTATTTTCTTATGATTTAAAATGTGCGAATGCTCTGTTTGATTCGGCCATCTTATGAGTATCTTCTCTTTTCTTAACTGCAGCACCTTCGTTTTTACTTGCAGAAATAACTTCATTTGCTAGTTTATCTGCCATTCCTTTACCCGCACGTGCCCTTGAATATTTTATAAGCCATTTGATAGCTGTTGAAATTTTTCTTGCAGGTCTCATTTCCTGAGGAATCTGAAAAGTCGCTCCACCAATTCTTTTTGGCTTCACTTCAATATGAGGCATCACATTGTTGATTGCTCGTTTCCATACCTCATGTGGATTTTCGGTCAATTTAGTCTCGACCATATCCATTGCCTCATAGAATATATTGTAGGCAATGCTTTTTTTACCCCCATAGAACATGTTGTTTATAAATTGGGTAACCAGGGCATCACCGAATCTTGGATCCGGCTCGATTATTCGCTTCTTTGGTTTACTTTTTCTCATGTAAAAATTCTATCTAAATTGAAGATTACTTTTTTGGTCTTTTAGAGCCATATTTCGAACGGCTTTTTTTACGATTATTAACTCCAGCTGTATCCAGAGCTCCTCTTACTATAGTATATCGAACTCCAGGAAGATCCTTAACCCTTCCTCCCCTAACAAGCACTATGGAGTGTTCCTGAAGATTATGACCTTCTCCAGGAATATAACAGATGACTTCGATGCCATTGGTCAAACGGACTTTAGCCACTTTCCGCAGAGCGGAGTTTGGTTTCTTGGGAGTAGTCGTATACACACGAGTGCATACACCCCTCTTTTGCGGGTTTGATTGAAGGGCCCGGGACTTGCTTTTGTAGACAACTTTCTCCCTGCCTTTGCGAATCAATTGGTTAATAGTAGGCATAAATGCGTTTTGACTAAATTTTTAAAATTTATATTTATCAGATTGTCAACGTCTTATGGCGAAGCCCTCTGATAAAGAGACGCAAAAATAGAACTCTTTGAAGATTCTACAAAATCCTTTTGCATATTTATTCCCTAATTTTGAAGGACGTTAACATCATATCTAATTGAGAATCAAAAAAAGATGAATAAAGAATCCATAAAATTGCGTTTCGCTGACTTTGATGACTCAGCTGCTATTTTAGATCTTGTAAAGGAACTTGCTATATTTGAAAAAGCCGAAGATGAGGTAAAAACCAGAATTTCGGATTACCAGGACGGAATGAAATCAAATTTATTTCAAGTTATCGTTGCAGTGCATTCTGAAAATGGAATTTTAGGAATGGCACTGTTTTTTCCATACTTTTCAACCTGGGGTGGCAAAACGATGTATCTGGAGGACTTTATTGTAAAAGAAAAATACAGAAGATTCGGTGTTGGCTCTCTTTTGTTTGAAGGATTTTTAAATGAAGCGCAAAACCAGGGGGCAAAAAAAGTGAAGTGGCAAGTACTCGATTGGAATGAATCTGCAAAGTCCTTTTACAGCAAGTACAATGCAAAATTTATTCCGGGATGGGAAAATGGAGTTATTGAGTTTTATGAAGAGCGATAAGTGTTAAATTGCGGCATTGTTAAATTATTAAATTGCTATATTGTTGAATTGCTGAATAGTTAAAAATAAGTTGCCAGTGTCAAATTTGAATTGTAAGTTTAAATATTTTTTTGCCAATTACTTCCAGTCGGCGGTCGGTCGTCAATGGTCGGTGGTCGAATTTGAAATATGAATTTCATTTCCAAAATAAAAAGTCAATACTTTAAATATTTTTTGGTCGCCCTGACTATGGCTTTTATTTTACGTGTAATTGAAACGCTGCATGTATTTATTAAATTCAATCCAAAAAATTTATTGGCGTCAGAACTATTTGGCATGATGCGTGATGTTTTTGCGATTGGAGTTGCAATGTGTTTGTTCTTTCCAATATATCACCTATTGCATAAAAGATGGCCCTACTATGCAAAAATTCTTAGCTGGTTTCTAATAGGTATTTTTGTTTTCATGCATATAACGATATCAGAATATTTCTTTTACCAATTGAGACCATTAGATATTTTCGTGTTTAAACATCGTCCTGAAGAAATGGCATTTTCATTGAATACTGCAGGATTCAATATTTTTATTATTCCTTTTTTAAAATACCTTTTTGTCTTTTTGATGTATTTGTTGATTGCAATCATTGCAGAAAGAAAAACATTGCATATTCCTTGGAAAAAACCAATTGTCTATTCTTACCTGATCATAAGTTCAATATTTCTTTGTTTGTATTTTTTTGTCAAATTGCCTGTTTCGTCCAACCTCTCAATCAATAAATCAACTTTCATTTATGTAAGCATTTTAAAGGATTGGTGTAATCGATTATTTGGACCGGATATGATTAAATTGTCCAAACATTATCAGGGAGAATTTAATGATAGAAAATACATAAATCCAGAATTTCCATTTTTACATCAATTTGAACCGCACGACAAATTATCACCTTATCTGGTCACTCCTACTCAGCCACCTAATCTTGTCGTAATTATTGTAGAGGGACTATCTGATGAATTTCTTCACCCGATTAAAGGCTTACAATTCATGCCCTTCCTCGACAGCTTATCGAAAAAGAGTTTGTACTGGGACCGATTTTTTACAAATGGTGAACGGTCATTTGCCGCCACGCCATGCTTAATGGGTTCACTTCCCTTTGGCGACATTGGATTTGCATTACTCGATCAGTATCCTTATCATTTTAGTTTGGTAAATATTTTAAAGGAAAACAATTATTTCACGAGTTTCTATTATGGTCAGGGAGCATGGTTTCATGGAATGGAGCCTTATTATAAATTCAACAACATTGATCAGATCATTGATATGTATGACTACGATACCAATCTGGAGAAAGTACTTGTCGGCGAAGAAAACCATTTTTGGGGGTACAATGATTTAGATCTATTTCAGCAATATTTTATTACAATTGATACACTAAAAAAGGAAAAGCGGTTTGACATATTTTTTACTGGCACTTCTCATGCCCCTTTTAATCTCAAACAACCTTTTTATTATCACCAAAAATTGGATAAACAAATTGGATTTCTAAATTCTATTGACGATAAAGAGCATTTTGAAAAATACAGAACGTATTATACTTCGCTCTACAATGTCGACGATGCGTTTCGCTTTTTCTTTGAACAATTTTCAAAACGAACAGAATTTAATAATACCATTTTCCTAATATCCGGAGATCATCCAATGACCGAAATTCCAAGTGGTAATAATCTGAAAAAATATCATGTTCCTCTAATCATCTATTCACCTTTGATAAAAAATCCTGAAATATTTCATGGCTTGTCAAGTCATCTTGATATTTATGAAACGCTTTTGAGTTATTATCAAAATACCCATCAACTCAAAGTGCCAACGGTGAGTACTGCATTAGGAAAAGGGCTTTCGTTTTCAAAAGAGTATGAAAACGAAAATATCATTCCAATAATGAATGACAACCGGCAAATTAATGACTTTATTTACCATGGATATTTTGCATCCGACGATAATACCTTATTTAAAATAGAAGACAATTTTGAAATCAAAGAATATTATGACATTCCACATTGGAAAATAATTTATAAGAAATTAGAGTGCTTTCGTGCTGCCAGTTTGAATGCCAGTTTGTATAAACAACTAATGCCTGAATCTTACTATTTTGATTTTTTCAATTTTAAGATTCTTGATCAAAGTACAAAGTATGAAAAACTCATATTAGGACCTGATGAATTAAACTTAACTAAGGGTGTAGAAATTAATTCAGATCTTATTTATGTTGACATCGAATTTAAAAGATGGGAACACCTTGATTTTACCCCGCAAAGTCTGATTAGGCTAATTAAAAAAGATGGCAGTTTGATAAAAGAAATGAGCTTTGAATTAAAGACTCAACAAGAAGAATGTCAGTTTCACATTCCCGTGCGAATAGATTTTTGTTCTTTTAAAAACTGCATTTTAAAAGTCGTGTTAAAAAACAAAGAAAAGCACAGTTATCAAATTTCGGATTTGAAAGTGAAAATTTATGAGAAGATTAAGGATTAGGCGAGAGACAAGGAGCAAGGGCGTCGCAATGTGCTATTGGCAATGAGCAATCGGCAAGAAAGCAAGAAGCAAGAGTTTAAAATTTTCTAGAAAAAATACCAAGAATAAAATCTTTCAAATTTAATTTTTGTGTTGCAGTTAAATGCAGACCTTCTATTAAATCATAAACTTTATTTTGATATAGAGTGATTCGATCTTTCAGTTTATCATGTATCCCGTATTGCTTAAAATAATCTTCCATCACAGTGATCCTAATTTCAGGTTTATTTACATCCTGGTACCAACTGGCAAAATCGTTTCTTTGTGTTGCATCAAATTGTTCCATCAATTCTAATACCAATGCAGATTTTTTGGCTTGCAGGATGTCGCCGGCTTTTATTTTTCCAAAGGACATTTCTGTTGCATAAAAATCCAAGTAATCATCTTCTAATTGAAATGCCAATCCTGTAAAGATGCCAATGTTATAAAATGCTACTGCCAAATCTTCTCTTGAAGAAAGCAAAGCAGCAACTTCAAAACCAAAAGCCAGAAGCACAGCGGTTTTTAATCTAATCATCTCCACATATTCAGCATAACTAATATCGCTTTTTTTTTCAAACTCCATATCCAATGCCTGACCCTCACATACTTCCCTGGCAGTTTTAATAAATAAATCCTGGAGTCCAATTTTCCCAGAAAGCTGTTCTGCTAGTCTCAGAAATCTCATAGATTCGATCATCATCACGTCACCGGAAAGGATTGCTGGATTTATACCAAATTTTTTATGCACCGTATCCCGGGACCGTCTGCGTTCGGCTTGATCCATAATATCATCATGAATGAGGCTAAAATTGTGAAAGAGTTCCAGTCCATATGCTGCGTGCATTGCCCCTTCTTTAGGCCCTTCCAGCAATTCTGTCAAGAAGATAATGGCGAGTGGTCTGATTCTTTTTCCACCCAGGGACAAGATATATTCCACCGGCACATACAAGGATAATGGCGATTTTTTCCAATCCACAGCCAACATAAAATCATCAAAGGATTTGAGCAACTCTACTGTTGATCTTACATTTGTCATAAATTAATTTTCACGGCACCAATGTACAGGTTCTTTTTCTTTTTGCTTTTATGTTTCTCTAATTGCACAATGGAACAAAAAGCTGATTTGATTTTAATCAATGGAGTCATTTATAGCGCTAATGCCAAAGACGAAGTCGCGGAGGCTCTTGCCATCAAAGACGGATTAATAGTTGAAATTGGCAATTCAGTTCAAATTCTGAAATTAAAAGGTCAACATACACGGGTCTTGGATCTAAATGGCCAATTTGTAATGCCGGGTCTGATAGAAGGACATGGCCATTTTTTAAAATTGGGTAAGAATCTCATCAATTTGGATTTATTGGGCACCAATTCCTGGAAACAAATTGTCCAAATGGTTGAGGAGAAAATTACAAAGAGTGCTGAGGGAGAATGGATAGATGGCCGCGGCTGGCATCAGGAAAAATGGATAGAAAGTCCTGGTCTGACTTTTAATTCATATCCATATCATGATGAATTATCAGCCATCAGTCCAAATAATCCGGTTGTCCTTACACATGCCAGCGGTCATGCTTTGATGGCAAATAAAAAAGCTATGGATCTTGCCGGAATTAATCCTGAAGTTCAATCTCCTGGTGGTGGAAGAATTATCAAAGATTTGAATGGAAAATTAACTGGGGTATTTGAAGAAAATGCAATGGCCCTTATACTCGGACCATTACAAATTATTAAAGACAGTATACCAAAAGATAAAAGCATAGAAATACTAAAAACGCAAGCAATTCTTGCATCCAGTGAATGCATTCGATATGGAATCACCAGTTTTCAGGATGCTGCAAGCAATCTTGACGAAATAAATCTGTTAAAAAGCTGGTGTGATTCAGGTATAATCCACAACCGTTTGTATGTCATGTTATATAATGATTTCGATAAAGTATTAAAAGAAATAGAGTCTCTTCCTATTGAATTGAATGAAAACAAAAAGTTTTCCTGTCACGCCGTTAAAGCATTTGTAGATGGAGCATTGGGCAGTTATGGAGCATGGTTACTTCATGCTTATGAAGATGAAAAAGATTTTCATGGACAAAACACCATGGCCATGGAAAAACTCGCCAAACTTGCAGAAAAATGTGCACAAAAAAATTTACAATTATGTGTTCATGGCATTGGAGATCGTGGCAATCGGGAAATTCTAAATATTTTTGAAGAATATCTCCCCAAAAATAAAGCGCATGATTTACGGTGGCGTATTGAACACGCACAACATCTGGATACAATGGATATTCCAAGATTTGAACAACTTGGTGTTATTGCTTCAATACAAGCTGTGCATTGTACTTCAGATGCACCTTTTGTGGTAAAAAGACTCGGAGTAGAACGATCAAAAAAAGGAGCTTATGCATGGCGATCATTGATAGACAATGGGGCGCGGATAGCCAATGGAACAGACTGTCCGGTTGAATCCATCAATCCATTTCAATGTATGTATGCAGCAATTACACGTAAAAGACTGGACAACGGAATGGAGTTTTTTCCGGAACAAAAGCTTAGCCGGATCGAAGCCCTTCGTTCTTACACCATCTGGAATGCATATGCTGCAAAAGAGGAGAACATAAAAGGAAGTCTCGAAAAAAATAAGTTGGCAGATTTCATTATTGTAGATAGGAATTTATTAGATTGCAATGATTTGGAACTAGCATCTGCAAAAGTTGAAAAAGTTTTTATCTCAGGAATTGAAATCAAGAAATAAAATCTTTTATTTTTGTGGCTTAATTTACTGAACTATGATTGACCCACTAGAGCCCAGGTTTATTTTTATTTTTGATCTTGATGGTGTTTTAATTGATACATCAAAATATCATTTTAAAGCATGGAAAGAAGCCATGAAAAAATTCAGTTTTGATTTCAGTGAATCACTTAGTGAGGAATTGAAAGGTCTTGACCGAAATCAATCATTAGAAAAAATATTGATTGCAGCAGGATTGCATTTAAATGAATCGGAAAAATTACAATTAGCAGAAGTTAAAAATAAATTGTTTTTATCAAACATTGCGAATTTAAATGAAAACGATATCATTCCTGGCATGGAAAATTTTCTCAAAGAAACCGTTCGCATCAAAATACCAATGGCTATAGGAAGCAGTAGCAGAAATGCAATATTGCTTTTAGAGAAAACCGGATTGAAAAAATATTTTGAAATCATTGTCGATGGTAATATGATTTTGAAACCAAAGCCAGATCCAGAAATATATCTGTCAATCGCCCAAAAGGTAAATTTTATTCCGAAGCGTTGCATCGTATTTGAAGATTCAAAATCAGGTGTTGAAGCAGGAAAAAAAGCTGGCATGTTTGTAGTTGGCATTGGCGATCACGATTACCTGGATCAGGCTGATCTTGTATTTGCAAGCCTCAAGCAAATCAGAGCACATGAGGTGGCCAATTGGTTTAGCATTATTTAAGGTAAACTCTCAAAACTAATTATACTTCGCTTGCATTCCGATTGACTTCGGGTTGAGCTACACTCTGCTTGAACTCTTGTCGAAGGGAGTTGAATGCTGTCGGGATTAAGCTCTTCATCTCCGGCAGTAAAATCATCGGTTAAAAAATAAATACCAATAACAGAGCTCGTCTAAACAATTTTTAGAGATTCCCTGTGTGGATTTCTTTGATGTGAATTGTATTTGATTTAAACAAGGATGTACTATTTTTGAAGATCCCTTTTAAAAACTGGTAAATTCTAATAATTTGGAACCAAATGATTCGATTCATAACTACATTTGCACTGAATTGTCCAGATCTCTATCTGCTCACAATTAAAATAAAAATATGTACAAGTTCCCAAAGTTGAGTTTGAATTTTATTATAGCACTACTTTTTATCATTAACACAACCAATGGCCAATGGCGCATTCCAACTGATAGTGTTTATCAATTGATTAAAACGAATTCCATTTTTAAAAACAATGTGAAATGGGAATCGATAGATACAAAATTTGAAATCTGTATCAAATCAGCAAAAGGCAATGTAGAAATCTTAAAATGCTTTGTCAAAGTATTTGAAGCATTAAACGACGTTCATAGTTCTTTGATTTATAAAAATCAATCTTATGCAAATTATCATGTTTACAATGATGATAGTATTGCCTGGTTGACTCCTCTTCGCAATCGATCACAACTTGAAACCAACAAGATAAAGACAAATCTGATCAAAGATAAATACGCATATATACAAGTTCCGGGTATTAATGCCTGGGGTGATCAGATCAATACCTATGCACAAGCCATTGCAGATAGTGTAAATAAATACAATAACCCAAAAATAAAAGGATTCATAGTTGATCTGCGAATGAATTCAGGTGGTCAATTGGCATCGATGTTGGCTGGTTTACATTGTTTACTTGGAAATAGTAACATTGGGGCTGAAATTGATGAGAATGAAAATGTACTCAGATCTTGGAAAATCGAAAGAGGAAATTTTATCCAACAAGGATCTCAAATTACCAACATCATAGAATCCTCAGGCCAGTTAAATCAATTACCAGTTGTCGTATTAATTAGTGCAGTAACCATGAGTTCTGGAAGTATGGCAGCAATTGCTTTTAAATCCAGAACTAAAACATATTTCATTGGAGAACCGACAGCAAATGGTTATACCACTTCCCTTGGATGGAGACCAATATCAAAAGACTTAACACTCAATCTTGCAGAGGCCTATGTAAAAGACAGAAAAGGTCGCATTTATCCAACTTATGTTCCACCTGACATGCATGTAAAAGGAGGTGACCATTTTGATAATTTGCCGCAGGATTTTAAAGTAAGAGCAGCAATTAAGTGGTTTGAGAAGAATGGGTATAATTAAGGAGCAAGGGGCAATAGGCAATAGGCAATAAATAATTCAGAACAACATTCCAACTTATTGAATTTTTTATGCACACTTTTAATTTCGTAAAATAATTTGTCTGACTGATTGTGATGATTCACAATTCAAAATTGATTGCACACCTTATCCACTATTTTTTTAAAATGAATTATCATTTTCAAAACTTTTACTTTCGCGAAGCAGATCTCAATCATATAGCACAAATTCAAATTGTGAGAAATGCTGTAAATGAGAACAGATTGTCGAATCCAAATCTGGTAACTGATGAAGCAGTTGAAGAATATCTTACTAAAAGGGGAATTCTTAAAAATGATGAGATCAGATTTGAAATGAGCTTGGAGCAGTGGGAAAAAGATAATAGTGATCAGATAACAGTTAATAGTTATGGATGCTGAGTTTAGAATAGGAATTCGGAAGAATTCATTATATTTGAACAACGATTAAAGAATTGTAATAAAAACTGATCGGCTCCATTTCATTCACTCATTTTAAATTACAAGAAAATGAAAACTTCAAACACAACTCGCTTTTCTTTTTCCATTCTATTTGTTTTTACACTTTATTTATTTTTTGCCTGTAAAGGCAATGGAGAACAAAGTCAAGACATTTCTCAAATGCCAGATACGACTTTTGTAGAGAGAATTGATACTATTGTGGTCTTTGATCCTGAGACTCAAATAGAAACTGTTGAAATTAGAAAATCAATCGACACGATAATCAATAATTATGGAGAACAAAAGCAAGCAGTTTCACATAAACCTGATACAAGCTTTGTACCAGTATTTGATACTGTAGTTCTTATTGATCCAAAAACTTATAAACAAACTGTTAAAATAACAAAGTCCATTGACACTATAATCAATAAATAAAATAGACTTTACAATGTAACCTAATTACGGTAGGCAGGCAATTAAACTATTTAGCAATTTAGCAATTCACCCCATGAAAATCGATTTGAAATACCGCTCCATATTGTATTCTAATTATTTTACCAACCAAGCGGGTAGAAGTTTTACGGAAAATCAGGAGATAAAATTTAATGAAGAAAAATATCAGTTTAAAAAAGAAATTATTTGCCTATTACCTTTAGACAAATCCATCAGCATTCTGGATATTGGTTGTGGGATTGGTTCCTTGTTGTCTGCAATAAAAGATAATGGTTACTCCAAAGTAAAAGGAATTGATGTAAGCAAAGAACAAGTTAGTACAGCGCATTCCCTTGGAGTCAAAGAAGTGGAATGCATAGACATCGAGGACTTCTTTTTAAATAATAGTCAGACATATGATGTGATTTGTGGTATGGACATCATCGAGCATTTCACCAAAGATGAATTGGTGGATCTATTGATTATGCTAAAATCCAAATTAAATCCAAATGGGAAAGTACTATTCAGAACGCCCAATGCAGATGCACCTTTTGCAAGTATATATGCACAAGGAGATTTTACACATGAAAATGTGTTGAACTCGAATTCCGCAAAACAATTGATGATGGCTACCGGATATCAAAACATCCATGTGCTACCTTGTTTTATTTCAACAAAAGGTTTTATCAAAAATATAATCCGAAAAATACTTTGGTCCCTTTTCTGCTTCAGATATAAACTCTTGTTATTTGCAAGTGGCAGAAGTTCGAAAGAAGTGATTTTTACACCGAATATGGTTATGATAGGATCACTTTAAAAAGTTGGGGAGCATTTTTACGTTGCAATCACGAATGATTCTTATCAAAATTCGATTATTGATTTTAAAAGAATTTATTTCCCACAATGGAGAGCGTAGTTAAAAGTGGTGTTTCGTTCTTTTGCAGTCGCCCAAAAGAATCCGCCAGCTGGCGGACTTGTTCGAAATAAGGTGCTTTTGCTTACTCACAAAGCTTCAGTTCGTATTTTCCTACAATGGCTTTTAATATGGATCGATAAAATAAGCCCTATTTCATTCAATAGACGAATCTCCAAAAGTTAGGCTTGGAAAATACTCACCACGCACTGTATTTCGAACGGTTTTCCCGATTATTAATTCCCAAATTATCATGACTACCATCTTATTAAGTTGACACTAATAAAATGATGTAGACTGTAGGCTGCCCCAAAGGCCCGACTGACTGGACGCGCAGGAGTCCTTCACTCAAATCACTGTCGTGCTTTGTCCGCCTAAGGCGGATACATTCAGTCATCTTTCATTTTTTCATTCCTTCATTCTTTAATTCTTTAATTTCTCCCCTGGTGTCCATTGCAACGATCACTGCAATCAAAGGCCAAAAAATATTTGAAGCTTTATCCGTATCGAGGTAATTATTCAAGAAGCCGTGTGTAAAATAAGTAATCAAGGCACAGGCCGCTGTGCAGATAATTATTTTTCCTTCTATAGACTTTGATTTGATATGTGCTTCGAAAGCATAATAAAACGTAGCAATCATTAAGGAAATAAAAATCAGAAGACCAGGTAGACCAGTCTCTGCTAATGGGCCCAGATATTCACTATGTGCATTACCTACGTCTCCAAAATTGGTGCTGATCTCGGTATAATTTCTTTTCAATTGATATGGTGCATATTCAAACATATACGTACCGGGTCCCCAACCAAAGATTGGTTTATCTTTCCACATTTCTATGGCGCATGTCCATCGATTAATTCGTTCCATATTAGATGGATCAGAACTTATATTCGAAATGGATTCTGCATTTTCAACGAGGTCATCACTTCCGGCTACTTTGTTCTTTTCCAAATCCATAAGGATACTATCCAGATGTAGAAATAAATAAATAAGTACGAAAAAGAAAGACATTAATAGCCATCTGAACCGAATACGAAATAGAAAAATCAAATACAATAATATTGCAGGGATAACACTAACCCAGGCAGCTCTGGAATATGTGACAATCAAACAAAATACCAGAATGACAAAAAACAAAATCAAACTCGAACTTTTAACTATGTCTCTTCCTGCTAATTTTTTTAATCCTATACACAACGGTATAGTGATTGCAAGAATAGCCCCCAATATTGCATGATCCTTAAAAAATGGTTGCATGGTCCATTGCGAAGGCTGATCTTCAAAACCAAAAAAAGAAAGATGTATGACATTGAATGCTGATACTAAAGTCATTCCCAACACAAAAAGAAACATGTACCGGATGATCTTTTTATTTTCCTGAAAATAAACACCGGCCAAAAAATAACAAGGAACTATAAACCAAATTTTCGCAATCACAAACTTAATAGATACCAATTTATCCACACTAGTCAAACTACAGATTCCAAGCCAGATAAAATATATATAAATAATTAAACTGATCGGATGAGTAAGGAAATTTTTATCGACTTTATTTGTAGATACCAACAACAGAAAAAAGAAAATCACTAAAAGTGCGGCAATCGGTTCAGAAGGAATCGCCAAACTCAATTTGCCTAATTCAGCATCAGCAGGATTGATAGAAAGCGGAGTAATAAATGCGAGAAAATAGAAAAAAAGATCGGGCTTGAAAAAAAAACCCAAAGCAATAAAATAAAATGGTGGTAAAAAAAGTAGAATGTAATATTCAAAAGCGAAAGCAATTCCTACCAAAACCAAAATGGAGATGACGATGATTGCAATTTGCCGGTAACTGAAACTCAATTCAGTATGCATTAGTTCAACAAGCTTTTTCTGTATTCAGGCCAGCGATTTTGAATCAATAGCAATGCTACTGAAATAAACATTGCCGAAATGAGACTCACCATAACAATCAGCCATCTTACCGGGTAAGCTTTCTTATCTGCAGGCTCCGCTTTATCCACCACAAATTTTTGTGAGAATTGAACATCGGCATCTGCTTTAGTTTGTACTAGATATTTTTTAATTAATAACAGGTTTTCAATTTCATAACCATAAATTCTTTCGACTACATCAAACTTTTCTCCCAAGCTGATGTTGTCATCAACCAACTTTTTTAATTGTTGTCTTTCCTGACCTGTAGCCTGAGCATAAGCTTCTAATAAATATCCTCTTTGAAACTGACTCATGATTCCGGCGTTGGTCAAACTATCCATATCCAGTTTCAAATCGTCGATCAGACGCTGTTGTTTATCTCGTTGAAATTCCAGATTTTTAATCAATTCATTGGCACGAGTTAAAACGATTTCATATTTCAAGGTATCGAGATAGTTTGCAATGGCATTTGCAATATCTGCTGCCATCTTCGCATCCTGATCCTTTACGGTTATTTGAATCGAATTGAATTTAGTCCGTTTGATACCAACATTGCCTTGGTATGTTTTAAATACAAATGATTTGGCCGCGGGAAGATTGCGGGGTATTTTATAATGATCGTATAAATTATACTTTTCCACTACCCTTTCCATCAATGAATTTGAATTCAATATTTCAAGGGCTTGTTCGGCTTCACCAGTTTCACCAAAATCGCTGATGTTTCCCCTGCGGAAAGCCGTTTCGTTGACAGGTGCTTGTGCCAGCTTTACAGGAAAAATCGTAGTTGTTGATTCATAATAAACTGGTAGTATCAAAGCAACAATTGCAGAGCCAATAATCGTCAATACGGCGATTATTAAAAGCGTCCTGAAATTTGTCCATATGATTTTAAAAAGTTCATTTAGGCTTAAAATCTCCATGTCTATGTCTTTTCTGTGGTAAATAAAAAATCTAAACGGCTGATTCTTAGGATTTATTTAAAAACGATGCGAAGATAAGTATAGAGGCTATAGGCTCGCAAAATTCTGCGGGATAATTTACGACTTTATGCTGTCGTGAATTAAAAT
>JAYVIT010000376.1:0-3193 GCA_043769965.1 Saprospiraceae bacterium | reverse complement strand
CATATTTAATTTTTAAGTAGCTCTAAGTTAAGCATTTATTTCGTATTTTAGATGCCTAATTCAGTAAAAACATTTTACCGATCAAAATCCCGTAGGGATGAAATATTTCATCCCTACGGGATTTTCAATATATGGATGGTTCTTATCCTACAAATATTTCGTGCCGTTGGCACTTTTTTTATTTATTTATCAACTTATTATGGTGGCCTTTATATTTTCTCAAATTTATTCTTTACTGGAGTTATCTTTAAGCAGCGTATTCATGCAACACCAACTCATTACATTATGAATAATCTTACAACTCGCTTTATTTCTATAATTCTCATCTTATTGGTTTTTGTAGAAATAGAAAAGCTTTCTGCACAATGCACTCCACCTATGTCTCAGACTTGTGATTCCGTTCAGGTGATTTGTTCTTTGGATGAATTGAATGGATATACCTGCAGCAATACAAGTTTAATTCCAAGTCATTGTATGCCGCTCTGTTCTCAAGGAGGTAAGGGAATTAATACAAGTTGGTGGGGCTTTGTGACTCAAGGAGGTAATGTCCAGATTTACCTTACAGTTGGATCGTGTGTTAAAAATCTAGGAATAAGATATGGAATCTGGGGCGATTGCGTATGTCAGGAGGAAGTATCTTGTCGTTCCATTCCTTGCACTCCCCCTGGCAGTGTGAATGTGATTAATGCTAATCTCGCCGCTTGTAAGACTTATTACTTGTGGGTAGATGGCTGTAGTGGAGATATCTGTGATTTCACCTTAAATACCGATGCAGGCGGACCGCCGTCATTATCGCCTATAGGTTTTATTAATAATAAAGCAAACATGATTATTGAGCCTGTTTGCGAAGGAGCATGTAATGTTTTATTATTTGTCAATCCTCAGCCAGGCGGTTGTGAACCAACTTATGTTTGGACATTAGATGGGGATCAAGTCGGAGACAATGCGAATGAAATCAGATTGGACTTTGCCGATACAGGTGATTTTGTAATTTGTGTTACTGCATATATAGGCAATCCAATTAGCGGATCAGTTTGTTCGCAGGAAGGACCAAAATGTGCAACAGTAAAAGTCAGACCTATCGCGGATAGGAATGGTCCACCAAGAACAATTTGTTGGGAAGCTGCAAACCCTGGTGGTTATAAATGGCATTCACAACGAATATTCACATCAGGTACTTATAGAGAGCAATTTACAGATGCTAATTGTTGCAAATTTGATTCTATTGTTGACTTTATAGTTCTCGATATTCCCGAACCGGCGGATGTATATTATATCACTTGTGATAATGAACCTTATATAGACCTATTAGGTCGTCCATGGGATCCTTGCAAAAATCAATATCATATCATGTTGCCAAAAACAACTGATCCATTCAAATGCGATAGTTCAATCAATCTTACTGCAGTTAGTATAGAGTTCTCACCAAGATGGCGAGTTCAGTGTATTGGTGGGCAAGTTGAGATATCACCAAATATCAGTATTTTAAGGCCTTGTAGCGTTGGAGAAACATATGAGTTTGCCTATAAGTGGTACAGAAAAAGTGATGCTGCAAAAAAGACTTTAAGTACTGATGAACGATTATCAGTAGATGCAGTGAATGAAGATTATTGTTTGGAAGTAAATGTGAAAGTTCAATTGGAAACAGAATTCGCTCTTTGTGCAAAAACATTTTGTGAAACATATAATGAAGGCGATTTGGCTCCAAAGTCATTTCCATTAACAGGAGATTTTGTGAGCTGCGTAAATGGAATTGGGACGTATTGGATTGATACTTTTATTTCACAAAGAGTCAATTTTTATACCTGGACAATTGATGGCGGTTTTGTTACTTCAAAAGTAGATTCACAGGCAGTAGAAGTTAAGTGGCTTTTAACACCTGGAGATACTGGAACCGTTTGTGTCTTTTATGATACAGATTGTGGAACGAGTCCTGAGAGATGTATCAAAGTTAGCTTTGCAAGTGAATCTGCAGGCAAAGATTTTAAACAAAGGGGAGTTATTGCAAAACTAAATTCGCCTTCTTTGAAATCCGGATTCTGGGAAAAAGTATCCGGACCAGGCGATGCCATCTTTGAAAAAATCACCAATCCTAAATCCCGTGTTCGTGTAGATGAATATGGTGTTTATTGTTTTGAATGGTCGGTTAGCAGTCCGAGTTGTGTTTCAAAAGATACAGTTTGTATTGAATTCTATAAAATTAAAATTACCAATCCAGACTCTCCTAAAAAAGTATTTGATGATAGAAATGCTTTTTCATATGAGGAAGAATATTTTCCAATCGAAATATTTACTCCAAATTTAATTTCCAATTCCGGAACTAGTTTTATTTCAATTGATGGCGAAATAAATACTGCAGTCAATTATCATTGGTTCGATATTTACGGGAAGACCATTTTCAATGAAAATATTTTACTCGAACCTGGAATACCACGGGTAAATATTAATTCTCCCTTGCAAGATGGATTTTATTTTTTGCTAATTGAAATTAATGGATTGCCCACAGTGAGAAAAATATGTGTGATGAAGTAATGTAGTGTATTTATTTTAGCCGTATGTTTATCAGATAATAAGAAACCGAGTTATCACACATTAAACCAATAAGCCTGCGAATATGCATAAACTAAGGCATTTAGCCTGGATACTAATCCTTATCTTTTTAGTTGACCAGATTCAGTTATCTGCACAATGTGAGCCGGCGATGTCAGAAACCTGCGTTAATGCAATTATTTTATGCTCATTGGATGAATTAAATGGATATGCTTGTAATAATCCAAGCACTATTCCAAGTCATTGTGATAGCCTTTGTTCTGGTGGTGGTGTAGGACACAATACTAGCTGGTGGGCCTTTGTTACGGATGGTGGAAATGTAACAATCAAATTGACTATAGGAGGTTGCACAACCAGTCAGGGTTTACAGTTTGGGGTTTGGGGAGATTGTATGTGTGGTGAAGAAGTTATTTGCAGGTCAATACCATGTCTTCCTCCAGGTTCTGAAAATAGTGTTTCTGCAAAATTAAAACCATGCAAAACATATTATTTATGGATTGATGGTTGCTCTGGAGATATTTGTGACTTTACAATTAATACTGCGGGTGGTGTTTCACCAACTTTGGCTGTATTGAATTTTATTAATGATGAGCCTGATGAAATTATAGAACCTGTTTGTGTTGGCGCATGTGATTACTCATTC
>JAYVIT010000375.1:0-26504 GCA_043769965.1 Saprospiraceae bacterium | reverse complement strand
GTTTTAATTGCTTCAGCGGATTCAGGTCGTATCTCATCGGATAAGGCAATATATCCTGCTAAGGTATTATTGATAATTAAAAACACAACTGTTTCCGTGTCATTGGCTATAAATCCTTCAGGAACACTAATATTATTTTCTTTTAAATAGCCGGGACTTACCACCATTATTTTTTTTCCTTCTATAGTGGCCTCAACACCTTTACCAGTGATGGCATTAAAATTCTCTGTTGATGCAATTGCGATAGATAAGTCTTTTGCTTTTTGAAGAATGCCTGTCGCAATTGGATGCTCTGATTTTTGCTCTAAGGCAGATGCCAGGCGAATGATTTCATTTTCGTTTAAATCATTTTGCAAAGAAACGATTTTCGACACTTCAAATTTTCCTACAGTAAGCGTTCCGGTTTTATCAAAAACGATGGTGGTAATTTTTCTGGAATTTTCAAAAGCTGTTCTATTCTTAATCAACAATCCATTTTTTGCTGATAAAGCGGTTGATTTTGCAACCACTAAGGGTACAGCCAATCCCAAGGCATGAGGGCAACAAATAACAATTACTGTAACCATTCTCTCCATTGCAAATGCCAATGATTGCCCAGTCAAAAACCAAAAAATAAATGTAGCAATACCTGCAACAATTGCAATTATGGTTAACCATTTTGCAGCCCTGTCTGCAAGTAATTGCGTTTTAGATTTTGATTTTTGTGCATCATCAACCAATTTTATTACTTGAGATAGGTAAGAATCTTTTGCTGCGTGAGACACTGTAACTTTAATTGCTCCATTACCATTGATTGCACCAGCAATTACTTTATCTCCTTTTATTTTTTGAACCGGTTTTGATTCGCCGGTCAGCATTGATTCATTCAAATAGCTTTCACCTTCGAGTATTATTCCATCGGCTGCAACTTTTTCACCTGGCTTTACAAGAATTATATCGTTCACTTTCAAGGTATCTGTTCTTACATCATGAACCATATCAGGCATAACCATATGGGCTTCTGATGGCATCAGTTGTACCAGCAATTCCAACTCTCTTGATGCCCCTGCAACAGATTTCATTTCAATCCAATGCCCTAAAAGCATAATTAATATAAGTGTTGCCAGTTCCCAAAAAAAATCCATGCCATCCAAACCAAATACAACTGCTACGCTGTAGATGTATGCAACAGAAATTGCAAAGCCAATCAAAAACATCATACCTGGGTTTTTCACCCTTGCTTCATCAACCAATCCTTTTAGGAATGGCCAACCACCATAAAAAAATACCACTGATGACAATGCAAATAAAATATACTGAGAACCTGTAAACTGCCAATTGACACCCATGAATTGCTGTATCATGGTAGATAATAGCATTATGGGAATTGTAAGAATGAGCACTAAATAAAATCGCCTTTTGTAATCGTCAATCATGGCATGATGGTCGTGTCCTTCCATGCCCATCGGAACATTTCCGTGCTTTGAGTGATCCATCTTTTTATTGTCCATCACTGGGTGTTCCTTTTTGGATTGATCCATCTCGGAATGATCGACTTGTTCAGAATGGTGGGCTATATGATCTTTCATTTTTGATTATTTAATCAACCATTAATTTTTAGATATAGAACTGCGGAACCAGAACGGCTATTCCCAAGTTTTTTCACCAAAAGTATTTCAAATATACCTATTATGTTAATATTTGACCTGCTTTCAGACCGCAACCATTTGAATCATTTTTTCTATTGAATTACGGTTTCAATAGCGATTTTAAAATTCAGTTTTTAAAAATATAACTACCATTGAAAAAGTCCATTATTAATTTTAAAATGTTGGCTTGACAAATTTGAATAGGCATATATGCCGCTTGTTTTTGTGCAAGCGTAATAACTCCGTTGAATAAATATAGCTACAAAGGTATCAGTAAATTATCTTTATCTGATAGTGTTTTTAGCATTTTTTCTATCGCGGTTTCAATTCTGCATATAATTGTAGTGTTATCTAGATTATTGTCAATCCAGTAAGTCCAGTAATAATAAACAAAAAAAATTTAGACCAAATTGCAAAAGTAATTATATGGGCTAAAATTTAAAGCCAGATATTATACATTTTTTATGTCTTCAATTATCTACTTTTTACGCCTGTATTTAAAAATATATATAATTATTAGAATAATGGCAATAGGAACCATCCACATTCCAAAGCCCATATTCCAGCTCCAAGAATTATCGTTCATCATTTTATTTTTATTTAAATATTGCTTACGTTACAGCCTAATTAACTTTGGTTACGCAACCCCAACAATTCATTCCTATTAATTCATAAAATTTTATCATTTGTCTGAATTTGGTTGATGTTCAATTTATTTGGTTTGAATTATTTCATTTAAGAATCACACATAATAAGTATAGCAATACTTGATTAGCTTTTATTTAATTACGTATATCCTTAATGTTTGTGAGGTTTCTCTTCATTCTCATGTTCCATTTTCATGCCTTTCATGTCACACATACCTTGCATTGACTTCATTACATTCGGATGGGACTGCATTGAGCCCATCATCATAGTGCATTTAGATTGGTCGGCATCACACATTGCCATCGTTTTACTCATCATCATTTTGCACATGGAAGAATCCATTTTGCACATGTCAGTCATTTTGTCCATCATATTTCCCTGCATTTGTGTATTGTCTTTAACAACCACAAAGGCGGTCGATAGAATTAAATCAGGATGTTTTGTTCGCATGGAATCTATCACTTCATTCATGTAAACATCGTTGTTCATCAAAGCTGAAATAATTTTTCCACGTGTTTCTACATTGCTGCAAAGCGTATCAGGTGTGGGATTGTTGCATTGCGTTAATAAAAAAAGCATTGCAAATGTGAATAAGGGAAGAATGATTTTTTTCATTTGTTTATTTTTAAGAGTTTAATTGTATTGAGTTTAGGATTTTTTTATTTAATGAGACATTGTAAATACCTGCAATGCAAGCACCTATTAACCAACTAAGAATAAATACTTGCACAAGACCTAATATTACTTCAACAGGTGAAATCTCCATTCTGATTATTGACGAAACATCTAGACCATGAATTAAGGTATTGAAAAATTTCACGGTGCCATCATGGCCCAATATCATCATGACAAATACACAACCAAAGTGCAGCAATGCACCTGTTAATCCAAATGCCAATCCGAGTTTTCTAATGTTTATGTGATTCATGGCTTGCGGTTTTAGTGCTTTCTGAATTTTCTTTTTGTTGTCCGAGATGCATTGGCATTAATAGATGGCAGGCAAACATTGCGACAATAAAAATGAAAAAACTGTAGTTTCCCGTTATTCCAAATAATGGCAAGAAGAAGATCAAGAGCAGCGGAACTATGCAGCCGATAATCATCCAAAATGTATGTTTATTCATCTTGTAGTATTGATTTTTGTTTGTTTAGTATTTAGTTATAAGGCCATAGGGGAGAACGTATTAAGCAGGCTGCAGGTTACTCATTTTGCTCATCTTGATGCATTCAGCAGCACATTTACGACAAGCTTCTGCACATTTTTTGCAATGTTCCATGTGCGTATGTTTTTCGCATTCAACAGCACAGGCATTGCATATCTCTGCACATAAACTGCAAAACTTATTTACAAAGTTGATGGTATGTTCATCTGATCTTGCCAGAAAAGAAGCGGCTGTGCGACACATGTCAGCACAATAGCGGTCTAGCTCAATACACTGTGCTAGTTTTTGAGCCTCTTTTTCGTTTGAACATGAAGTTGCACAATGTTCGCATTCAGCCGCACACTCATTGCAGGCATCTATACATACTTTAAATTTTTGATGACTCATCTTTACTATGGTTGACATTGTGGATGAATTTTCACAACAAAACAAAGGTGAGTTATTTGATTCTTAAATCGTTACACATTTAGAGTAAAATATTACACAATTCACGCATTTTAGTTAAAATATTTGTGTAAGATTGTTCAGTATATTTCCATACTATGAACAGCAACTTAAATGCAAAGGCTGACAGCTTTTGTGGGAAGATTACCATAAGGCTTTTCCAAAAGGCTTTAAACGAATTCAATTCAATTATTACATCAAGTTATGAAAGCTGCTGATGAATCCGAAGATACATATTGAGCATATGGCAGGAGATAAAATGTATGTTGGTTTCATAGGAGATAAATTGCATTCTACAGTTTTGTATATTATTTTCTAACTGATCATTACAATTTAAAATCCTGAATTAACTGAGTATCCATTGTTTTTGTCCTGTAAAACAGTATAAGTTTCAGAAATCATCTGAATCATTTTTTCATGATTATTAATCGTTTTTTCATTGCAAGATTGAAAAGACATCAGGAAAAGGATACTTATAAATAATCCTAGAATAGCATGATCTCTTATTCCATGCGTAAATAACAAGAAATTGATTTGCAAAATCATTCTGATACGATTTAAGTTTTTCATTTTATATTCAATTTGAAACAAGTAAGCAAGAAATTATTTTCAGGAGATGTCATCAGTGATCGTGCCTTTGCCCTGCTCCGCTTTTTAATATGAATTCACTGCTGATTAGATATGCACCTGAAGTTACAACGATGTCTCCCAATTTGAGTCCTGACAGTATTTCCACGAAATAATTATTCTCCGTACCTGTTTCTATCATGCGTTGTTCAAAGGTAGTTTCATCTGTTTTTATCCAAACAGTTTTCATTTTTTCCAATAGTACGGCTGATTTTGGTACAAGCAAAACGGGCTGTGTTGTTTTCTTCGGACTTACATATACCATCATTCCCGGGATTAGTTTGTGCTTAGCATTATCAACTGTGATGCGAAGCAATTGTATTTTACGGCCGCTTTCTACACTTGGATTATTAAAAACAAGCCGACCGTTGTATATTTCATTCGGAGATGATTCTGAAAAAATATGAAACAAATTATTACTGCTCATTTTTTCATTTGTGTAAACCTGAGCTTCTACCCAAACTTGTTTGAGCCCCGCTAATTTCATAAGTGGAGTTCCATCTTCGACATACACACCTTCTTTTATTAGTAATTCCGTAACATAGCCTTCTGTCGGAGCAAAGAAAGTTATAAGTAGTGATGGTTTTTTATTAACTTCTAATTCCAAAATTTGATTATTAGTAAGTCCCCAAAGCAAAAGTTTGTTCTTGGATGCAGACAAGATATTGTTCAAAGTCTCGTTCGATGAATTGACCTGTTTCTTTTGTTCAAGTAATGCAAGATATTCTTTTTCATCGGCAACCAATTCTTCACTGTAAATTCCATAAATTGAATTTCCCTTTTGAACAAACTCACCGGATGATCTGACAAAGAGTTTGTCAATTCTGCCTTTCACTCTGCTGCTTATACTTGTTACTTGTTTTTCATCAATGGACACCGTTCCAAGAATTGTGGAAGTGGGAATAATAGTTTTGAATTTTACGGTATCAGTTTCAATTCCAGCTAATAATTGTTGCCGGGTGTCAAGGGTAATAATATTTCCTTTGTACCCTTCATTTGATTTTTGTTTTATTTCCACTTTTATCAATGACATATTGCATACGGGACAAGCCCCAGGCGAATTGTTCTGAACACTTGGATGCATCGGGCAGGTATAAAATATATCCTTTTCATGTTCTGTATGTTCTTCGTTACTATTCTTGCAACTCCATAGAAAAAGAATCACAGCTATATTTAGGATAACTTTTATTTCCTTCATTTCATTTGTCATTTAAAAATGTTTCACTGTCGGTTAGGTAACCAGCATGCTCAGCAACTTCTTCGTTTTCAGTAAGCCCATTGATAACGGTGACCATGCCATTAATAGGCGAACTAGTACTAACTTTTCGAAGCTTAAAAATACCTGTACCTGCTTGAGTGGTTCCTGTTTTTACCCACACGAAAGAATTGAATCCGGTGCGATAAACTGCCGAAACTGGAATTTGGAAATTGCCTTTTGATCCAAGATTTATTTCTGCCGTTACAAGAGAATTTAATTTTAATTGACTAGTAGGATTCGGCAAGTCAATTCTTATCCTTACAAATCGCTGTTTATTTTCTTCAAAGGTTTGTTCTATCAAAGCAATTTTTCCATTAAATAGCTTATCAGAAAATAATTCTGAGATAATTTTTACCGGACTGTTTACTTGTATTGAGGAATGAAGATCAGCAGAAACTGATACAATGGCCCAAACATTTTGTAAATCATTTATATTGAAAAGCGTTTCTCCTTTATTTATATACATGCCTTGCCGGATTTGATTAAGTGACGCATCAAAAGATTTATCAGTATTATTCTTTGCAACATTGTTCATATTGTTCATGGATGATACTTGTGGATTTTCAGAACCCTTATTGTTGTTGGATTCTGTATTGAAGAAAATATATCCACTTGACGAACTATAAACCGTTACTGTTTGGGTGAATGTTTCGTTTTTTTCTAGTTGGGTAATTTGATTATCCATTAAACCAAGTAATTTTAGTTTCTGTCTGGATTGTTCTAAAAGAGACTTTTCTGCTTTAGTTTTTAACAGAAATAAATGTTCCTCCTGAAATGTATTCAACTCGGGACTATACAACTCTAAAAGCCTTTCGCCTTTTTTTACGAACTGCAAATCGTATTTCACATAAAGTTTTTCAATTCTTCCGCCAAATCGGCTGGAAACGGTTTGATTGCGGTTTCTGTCCAAATCAATATAGCCTTGTGCTTTCAAGGATTGTGTTTCACTTTGTGCAGTTAATTTTACAGTTGATTGTCTTGATAAAACCTGCTTGTTGGGGGAAATGATCTGATCCGATGCATCATTTACTTTCAGTTCTAGATTCATGTTACATTTTGGACACTTTCCAGGTTGCTTGCTTTCAACTTCCGGATGCATAGGGCATGTGTAAATTACTTCATTGAGTAATTTTTGTTTTTCAAGGTGATTGGTATGATCGGAATTATTGCAAGACAAGATTAGTATTGAAAATAATAACAGTATCAAACCAAAATTACTATCTGATTTCTTTTTCGTATTCATATTCGGCTTCTAATTTTAAGATGTTGTATAACTTGTCATGCATTTCCAATTTTTTCATCAATAACATTTCCCAAGCATCGAGTAATATGAAAAAATCTCCGGTGTTTTGCTGATATGCAAGTAAGTTTGCTTGAAGATTATTTTCAAATGCTGGAATAATTTCGTTAATATAATTTTCATATTGTCTGGTTTCAAAATTGAGTATGGTGAGTTTTTCAGCTACCATTCTCTTTGCCATTAGTTCCATTTTTTGTCTTTCCAGTTCCATTGCCTGAATTTGAAAGCCGATGGATTTTGATTCAGATGAATACATTTTTGATGACCAGGGTACAATTGGAATTGTAATCATTCCCATGACTGACCATTGGTTGTGCATTCCAAACATATACATGTGTTCAGCACGTATCCCGAAGTCAGGTTTATTGCCAGTTTGCATTACTTGTTGTTCTAGCTGCATGGATTGAATGTATTTTGACATGGCCGTAATATCGCTCCGATTTGAAATGTTGCTTGTATCGGCGATTGACAAAGAATATTTCTTGGGCGCAATTAAAGTATCAATTTCAATAGCCGTATTTACATCTCTTACCATCAGGATATTTAATCCGATATTGCTTTCGGCTATCATTCCAAAAAGCATATAATGCATATTTTTCAATTCAGACAACCTTGCTTTTCCTTTATAAATGGTTTGCAATTGGGATTGATTGTTACTGAACTTGGCTTCAGCTGTTTTAAGCAAAAGATTTAATACTTCCTCGCTTTTGGTAATAATATTTTGCTTTTGTTCATTTACATACCTAGAGTAATATAAAATTTTTGCTTCTCTGGATAATTCATTTTTAGTCCATTCACTTTTACTTTTTTCAACCTCCGATAATGAATTTATATACTCTTTTTTTGCATTGAGTTTGCTTGGATGAGGAATCATTTGTTCAATGGATAAGTTTATCCCAGCCTGGTTCATTGGGTCATTTTTTTCGTTTATCATTGATAGCTTGTATGGAAAGCGCATTAGTCCTGTTGAAAAAGTTGGCGGCATCCATGCCTTGGCGCCATCCGCTTTTGCCTGCCATGATAGAATGTTTTGTTGGTATTGTAATATGGAAGGGTAATTAGTTTCTACTTGTTGCAGAAGTTTTTCTAATGAAATGTATGTTGTATTCTGTGCCTGAATATTCATCAGGGAAATACATATTAATTGTATGACTAAAATTATCTTCTTCATGTTCTTATTCTATAATTGCTAAATATTCCACTTTCCCATGTTTTCTCAATTCCCTTTCTTTTACTAATTGGTAAACAACAGGCAGTACTATTAACACGAACAGGGTAGATGTAATAAGTCCGAATACAAAAGGTATCGTAATTGGTTTCATTACATCGCTTCCAACGCCTGTTGCTAAAAGAATTGGCATCAGACCAATCATATCTGCCATAACGGTCATCAGTTTAGGTCGAACACGCATCACGGCACCTGAAAAAACCGCTGATTGAATTTCTTCCTGCGAAAGTTCTGCTGTTTTCTTTTTGTCTACTGTTTCTCGCAATGCTTCATTCATATAAACTAGCATTAAAACACCGGTTTCGACTGCTATACCAAACAGTGCAATAAATCCTACTGCAACTGCAACAGAAAAATTGACTTCAAAAAAATACATGGAATACACGCCTCCGATAAGTGCAATGGGTATGCTGGATAGCACAATCAACATTTCTTTAGCTGAATGAAAAGTAAAATACAAAACAAACGCTATGATGAGGAGCGTAATAGGAATGATAATTTTCAACCGGGACTCTGCACGAACTTTGTTTTCATATTGACCGCTCCAGTTGATGAAGTAACCTTTGGGCAGATTTTTGAAATCGCTTTCAATTTTTGCTTTTGCATCTTTTACAACGCTCCCCATATCCCTTCCCCGGATATTAAATAATACAGTTCCTCGAAGCATTGCGTTTTCTGAATTTATCATAGGAGGGCCTTCAGAAATTTGTAAATCTGCCACTGCGGATAATGGAATGACACCATAATTGGAAGTTTGTATCGGAGTTCGTTTTATTTCTGATATATCGCTACGAAAATCCTGTGCCAAACGCATTGCAATGCTAAATCGCTGACGACCTTCAACCGTATTTGTCAAAGGCATGCCACCCAAAGCCATCTCAATCATCATGTTTACTTCTTCAATGGAAAGATTGTATCTGGCAATTTCTTCGCGTTTAATTTTTATATCAAGGTATTTTCCTCCGGTTAGCTGCTCCACATACAGATCAGCAAGGCCTTCAATTCCTTGTAATGATTTTTCAATTTGTCGGGAAAACTTGTAAATGGTATCCAGGTTTTGTCCGTAAATTTTTATTCCAATATCTGTTCGAACACCGGTTGAAAGCATATTAATGCGATTGATAATAGGCTGTGTCCACCCATTAGTTACTCCTGGTATCTGCACTTTAGCATTCAGTTCTGAAATGAGTTTTTCGGTAGTCATGTTCTTGCGCCATTGCGATTTTGGTTTAAGAATGATGACACTTTCAATCATACTCAAAGGAGCATTGTCGGTGGCTGTATAAGCACGGCCTGCTTTTCCCAACACATTTTCTACTTCGGGAAAACTGCTGATGATTTTATCCTGCACTTGTAAAATTCGTTTTACTTCGTTGTTGGAAACATCGGGAAGGGTGACTGGCATAAACAAAAGTGAACCTTCATCCAACGGTGGCATAAACTCCGAACCCAAACGCAATACAAAAGGGATACTTCCTAATACAATAAGAACTGATAAGACAATCACTGTCTTTTTCCAACGCTGACAAAGATGTAAAACAGGGCTATAAATTTTTATAAAGAAATTGGCAATTGGATTTCTGCTTTCAGGAATTAGTTTGCCTTTCATAAATGAACGCAACAACATCGGTACAATAAACAAGGCAACAATTGCAGAGCCAATCATCACAAATGTTTTTGTATAGACCAAAGGAGAAAAAAGTTTTTTCTCCTGCCCTTCTAAAAACAAAATGGGAGCGAATGATATAAGTGTTACGAGTATCGAAAAGAAAACAGCTCTCCCAACTGTGCGCGATGAACGCTCAATGATTTTGATGCGTTCATCTTCGCTTAATTCTCTTGTGTTTCCAATTCTTTGTTTGTCCATTATTCATTAGTTTTTACAACCGCTTTGACCAATCCTTTATAAGCATTTTCTGTCATTACAATTCCGGCATCTACTAAATCGCCAATAGCTAATGCAATGCCACCAAGCGACATGATGTTGAGTGAAATACCAAATAGTTTAACCAGCATAAAGCCAATCAACACCGCTAGGGGAATGGTAACAATTGCTACTGCTGCACTTCGTACATGAAAAAGAAAAAGTAACACAATGAGAGAAACCACAATGATTTCTTCAATTAATGCTTCTTTCAGTGTAGCAATGGCTGCTTCTATCAGGTTGCTGCGATCGTAAGCGATTTTAATTTTTGTTCCGGGGGGTAAGCCTTTTTCCACATCACTTAATCTTTCTTTTACCCGGTCAATTACTTCTTTGGCATTTTCACCGTATCGAGCGACCACCACGCCGCCAACAACTTCGCCTTCTCCATTTTCATCTACTATTCCAAGTCGTATGTCACTACTCATTTGTACATCTGCAACATCTTTCAATTTGATTGGAATTGACTTTACAGCACCTACTGAAATTTCTTCAATGTCTTTTATATCTTTTATGTATCCCATCCCTCTAATCATATAGCCCATTCGATTCATTTCATATATGCTGCCACCTACATCCCGGTTATTGGCTTTCAATGCATTTGCAACTTCCATTGCTGAAACATTATAGTAAACAAGCTTATGAGGATTAATGCTTACTTGATATTGTTTCTGAAATCCACCAAATGAAGCAACTTCACTTACGCCTTCAACATTTTGAAGAGCGAATTTTACATACCAGTCCTGCAGAGCTCTCAGTTCTCCCAGATCATATCCATCGCCTTGTAGTGTATACCAAAACACATGACCTACACCTGTTCCATCCGGACCAAGTGAAGGAGTCACTCCTTGTGGTAATGATTGCTGTGCAAAATTCAATCGCTCTAACACTCGTGTTCTTGCCCAATAAATTTCCGCATCATCATTAAAGATGACGAAGATGAAACTCATACCGAACATCGATGCTGCGCGAATCGCTTTAACATTTGGAATTCCTTGCAGATTAGAAACCATTGGATAGGTAATTTGGTCTTCCATGATTTGCGGGTTCCGTCCCATCCACTCGGTATAAACGATTACTTGATTTTCGGAAAGGTCAGGAATGGCATCAACAGCTGTATTCATAATAGACCAAACTCCTCCCACGACAATCATCACAATTCCGATCCAAACAAAAAAGCGGTTATGCGTTGACCATGAAATTATTTTTTCAATCATCCTAATTCTGTTTTATTCTTTGTTTCGCTTCAGCTCAAACCAAGTCCACAATCCACCCAAGCTGTCAATAATTCCGAACGATAAAAAATGCCAGTCGGCTTTGCCTGTGAGCACAAGATAAGCAACTACCAATGGGGCCGCTAACCGGGTATGAATTGTGTATATCGCAAATTGCCTGTTACCCGATAATGCCGAACGGTAATAATAATAGGAAGAACAGAGCAGCACAAATCCTAATAAATTCAACCAGGGTTCGCCCGAAACAGGAAGGCCGAAAAAAGGTAAAATGATGGTTGGTAAAAATAATAATACTATACCTACCAGCAGAGAGTATAAACTGAAAATGAGAAGACTTTTGTTTATTCTGTTCATTATTACTCAAATAAATTGTAAAACAAATCACTTACATCAATCCTGTTACTTACGTGCGGAATAGTGTTACAGGTAATTACTTTTTTTACTCCCGTGTTTAATAAATCCTGATAAGCATTTCCAGCAAATACAGCATGAATGCCAACGCAAACAGGAGCTTTCATACCTAATTTTTTTAAATGGCCTACAGTTTCAATCATAGTTCGGGCAGTAGAAATAATATCATCAACCAACACAGGAGTGTGGTTATAATATTTTTCTACCTGTGGAATTGAAACTTCAACATTTCGGTCGTCATGCCTGATTTTTTCCAAGACAATAAAAGGAGCATCTACGTTTTTCGCTACTTCTGATACCCATTGACCGCTTTCGCTGTCAGGACCAATCAATACAGGATTTGAAATATTATTTAAAATCCATTTGGAAATGTGATTTGCCGCATGAACTACAGTTGTCGGAACCGAATAAATTTCAGACAAAGAACTATATCTGTGAAGGTGAGGGTCAACAGTGGTTATCGTTTCAGCAAAGTTTGAAATCAGTAAGGCAAAATATTTTGAAGTAATCCCTTCTCCGGTGTGGAATTGTTTGTCTTGCCGCATATACGCAAGATATGGAGCAATCAGGCAAGTACATTCAGCACCCAATTCCATTGCGGTTTTGGATAAAAAGTATAAAGGTAAAAGTTTTGCATCAGGGCGGTCTAATGTACAAACCATTATCACTTTTTTACCTTTTACATCTGAATGGATGCGTAAATATGTTTCTCCATCCGGAAAATTTCGAACAGTCATTTCGCCCTCCTTCACGTTATAATTCTTTACCATTGCATCAACGATAGTTTCATTGCCAGGTAATCCAAAAAGTATGGTTTCACGTTTCATCATTTTACATTTATCATTTCGGGTTGGCTTTTATAATAATCCAATGCATAATCCAATTCACCTTTCGCCTCAGCATAAATGGTAAACAAAACATCTCCATGGTTTACCTTTTTGTTTAAAGGTGATTGAAAAAATATTCCGGCTTTTGGAGATTTTGGCGCTCCCGCAAGTTTGGCAAGTTTTGCGAGTCGCCTGCAATCAATTTCCTGTACGACGCCTGATTGATTAGAGATTATATCTTGTTTGTAAGAAGCAAATGAAGGTTCTGTAAAACGCCCCTGAGCATTACAAATAGCAATAAATTTTTTGTAAGCAATTCCGTTCGATAATATTTCTGCTGCTTGGTTTGCTCCACTCACTCCTTTTGCATTGCCTGATAATTCTAAAACTATACCAGCAAGTGATAATGCTCTTTGTTTTAAATCCATTGGTGCATCTGTTTCATTTCTAAGCACACTTAATACGTCCATTGCTTCTAATGCGGGACCGATACCTCTTCCAACAGGTTGTGTTCCATCAGTAATTACTACTTTTAACGTTAATCCTATTTTTTGACCAACAATTTCAAATTGAGCTTTAAGCTCTTTTGCTTTTTCTAATGTTCGAACTTTGGCTGTTTCGCCAACCGGGATATCAATCACCACATGGGTTGCTCCTGCTGCTGCCTTTTTAGAGAGAACAGAAGCTATCATTTGTCCTTCGCTGTCAATGTCAAGTGCTTTTTCTATGGAAATGAGAATATCGTCTGCGGGACTCAAACTAACTGAACCGCCCCAAACCAAACAACCGTTTTCCTTGTTGATCACATCTTTCATTTGGTTGATCGTTAATTCCACATTGGTCATCACTTCCATGGTATCTGCTGTTCCTGCAGGTGATGTTATTGCCCGGGAAGATGTTTTGGGAATGATTAATCCGGCAGCTGCCACAATACTTATTACGATAGGGGTAGTACGGTTTCCGGGTAAGCCACCCACGCAATGTTTGTCATATACATAATTTCCATTCCAATCTAATTTTTTCCCAGAACGTACCATTGCCTTAGTAAGGCTTATAATTTCATTTGATGAAAGTTGATTTCCCGCGGTAGCGGTAATAAATGCAGCCAGTTCAATATTAGAATAATGTCCTTTGGCAATATCTGAAATAATCTGCTCCAATTCATTTTCAGTTAATTCTTTCCCAAATATTTTAGCTCTAACTAACCCGACAGAAGAAATAGGTTGCAAGTGTGAAACAGTTATCACATTTCCAGCTTGTGCATTTAATCTTTTGATTGCTTCAATTGAAAGCCCTGCTTCACCATGTTTAATTAGTTCGGATTGTACAACATTAAGTGTTGCAATTATACTTTTATCATGACAGTTAACAATAACCCTTGTAAGGGCAGTAAATCCTTCTGAGAGGCATACATGACAATCGGAACGCATATAGATAATGTTTTCCCGATAGGTGTCAATGCCCAGATTTATAATCTTAAGATGATGTGAATGGCTGTTATTCATTTATCATAAGGAGTTTTGAAGTACACTATTAATCTTCATCATGAATTATTTTAGTGCGTTTTAAAAGTTGTATTACGAGTAAAGAAACAGTTGCAGAAGCAATTATGACCAACCAATCATATGCTTTAAGAGCTTGAATATTTAATGCTTTACTCACTGGTGCAATAAAAAAAACAGATAGTATTATAAGAGCACTGGATAATAGTGCATACCATACATATTTGTTTAGGAAAACTTCAGATTTAAAGAAAGGCGACTTTGTAGAAGCCATGTTAAACACATGAATCAACTGGCAAAAGATGAGTGTAAAAAACAATATATTGTTACACAGTTTCGGGTCAAAATTTGTTCCAGTATGAATAAAGAAATGACTTATAAACACAGCCCCTAAAGTGCAAATTGAAATAATAGTTGCATAGATCCATATCGCGTACCATTGTTTGGTTATTAAAAGTGGTTCAGCAGGATTGCGAGGCTTATGTTTCATTACAAAAGGATTCCCATTGCTCAAACCCAAAGCAAGAGCAGGAAGCACATCGGTTATTAAATTAATAAAAAGAATTTGTAAGGTAATTAGTTGGAAATGCAGGTTGGATAAGGCAGCTATCGATACTACAAATAACTCGCTCATGTTGCATGACAGTAAGTAGATAACGAAATTCTGGATATTGGTAAAAATAACCCGCCCTTGTTTAATGGCATGAACAATGGAAGAAAAAGCATCATCTTTCAACACCATGTCAGATACTTCCTGTGCTACTTGAGTTCCTCTTTTTCCCATAGAGATACCGATGTCTGCCTTTTTTAATGCAGGGGCATCATTTACTCCGTCACCTGTCATGCCTACGATGTTTCCATTTTCCTGCAACACAGTCACCAAATCAAGTTTATGGGAAGGGGTAACTCTTGCGAAAACGGTAGTGTTCAGCCAATGCTGTTTGTCGACTAAGCTTAACTGTGAATAGGGGAGCATGTTTTTTCCTATGACAGGTTCATTTTTTTCTGAAATGTGAAGTTGATTTGCAATGTAATTGGCAGTTGAAGGATGGTCACCTGTAATCATTACAACACGAATTCCTGCATCCTTACACTCCTTTATGGCTTCGTAAACATCAGCAGCAGGTGGATCTATCATTCCATAAAGTCCAGTATAAACTAAATCATTTGTAAGTGAAATATCTTTGGAAGAAGCTTCTTTAAATGCTCCGGCAATTACTCGTAATCCCGACGAGGCAAGTTTTTCTGATAATAATATTAATTCTTCTCTTTTCTCATTAGATAAAAGTAAAGATTCAGAACCTTTGTAAATATGAGTGGATTGTTTCAGGATTTCTTCGGCAGCACCTTTCGCGTAAACTATGAAACCTTTGCCATTACTATGTAATGTTGCCATCATTTTGGTTTCAGATGTAAAGGGAATTTCATCTATTTTTGGGAATTGCTCCCGCATTTGTTCAATGTCAATACCCTGTTTGTATGCATATTTCAACAATCCTGTTTCAAGTGGGTCGCCAATTTCTTTTATTTCATTTCCTGAAACTTGAATTGATGCTGTGTTACATAAGACCGCAATTTGATGCAATAACTGTTTGTTCGTTTCAGAATTTTCGTCTGCGGCGACTACTTCCGTTACCTCAATTTTGTTTTGAGTAAGTGTTCCGGTTTTATCGGTGCAGATAATTGTTGTGCCACCTAATGTTTCTACAGCAGATAGTTTTTTCACAATCACGTTATGCCTTGCCATTTTCATCATGCCATGAGCTAAGGCAAGAGTTGCTACAATGGGTAGTCCTTCTGGAATAGCAGCTACGGAAAGCGCGATAGCTGTTTCAAGCATTTCCATATAATCTCCATGCGTAAACATACCTACGATGAAAATAAGAATAACAAGAGCAACTGTGATGTAAACTAGCTTGCGACTAAAAACCTGTAATTTCTTTTCAAGCGGAGTAGCCGATTGCTCAGCTTCTTGCACTAAATGAGCGATTTTTCCAAGTTCGGTTTGCATAGCAGTTGCCACCACTATTGCTTTTGCATTGCCGTTAGTGATATAAGTTCCTTTGTACAACATATTGGTACGTTCAGCCATCGGAACATCTTTAGAAATTTCTTTTTCATTTTTTTCAACAGGCATTGCTTCACCAGTAAGTGAGGCTTCATTTACTGAAAGCTGAATTGCACTAATCACCCTTGCATCTGCAGATATCATATCACCTGCTTCCACAAATAATATGTCATCAGGAACAACTTCATCTGAGGGCTTCTCTTGCAATTTCCCATCTCTGAAAATTTTTGCGGGGACATTCGCCATCTTTTTTAAAGTATTCATGGAGTGTTCAGCTTGTAATTCCATCCAAAAGCCAATAACAGCATTTATTAGAATTACTAACATTATCGCTGTTGCATCCAAATATTCTTGAAACCAAAAAGACAATCCTGCTGCGAAAATTAACAAATAAACCATAAGGTTATTGAACTGGGCTAATAATATTCGAACAGGATGTTTCCCTTTTTTAAATTGGATAATATTGTAACCGTATTGTTCAAGCCGACTTGTTGCTTCCGCTGATGTCAGTCCTGAATTAGTCATGCTAATTTTCTTTTTAAAAGTTGTGCATTCATCGCAACTACAATAGTGCTCAAACTCATCAACACGGCACCAATTGAAAGACTTAGCATGATGTTCCAATAATAAAGCACTCCCGCTGCTAAAGGAATTGCAATAATATTATATCCAGCAGCCCACCAAAGATTTTGTATCATTTTGTTATAGGTAGCCTTTCCAATTAAAATTAGGTTGGCAATATCTTTTGGGTTGGAGTTTACCAAAATGATATCTGCTGTTTCTGCAGCTACATCTGTTCCAGATCCAACAGCAATGCCCACATCTGCTTGTGCAAGTGCAGTAGCATCATTTTCTCCATAGCCGGTCATTGCAACATATTCACCTTTCTCCTGAAGTTGTTTTACTTTCTCTAGTTTTACATGAGGTAATACATTGGTTAAAAATCCGTCCATGTTTAATTCATCGCTTACTTTCTTTGCCACTTTTTCATTGTCGCCTGTAAGTAATAGATTTTTAATTCCTGCTTTCTTCAATATTTGAATTGCCTCAAAAGAGTTTTCTCTTATTTGATCAGAAAATGTAAAATATACTACTACTGCTTTATCTACCAATATAAAAATTACTAAATTGAAAAACTTGAATGCGTTACTGACTCACAATACAATTAATGCTTGTGGTCATGGTCATCATTTTGATGTATTGCTTTTAACTTGCTCCAGATCCATATTGCATACGGGGCATTTACCTTGCTTGTCGTAAGTTTTTTCGCCTTCGCATTTCATGGGGCATTGATATTTTTGATTTTCAGTTTGCTCTGTAGTTGTTTTATCTGTTTTATTATCAGAGTTTTTACTTCCGCAGGAAGTCATTAAAATTGTCAATGTAAGTAATAAAGTTATTGTGATGATTTGCTTTTTCATTTTCATATGTTTTTAATTTTTAATAAAATTTCCATTGCAAAATTTATTTAAAAGGAAAAGAAATGAAGATATTTAATGATAATTCAGATGCTTTTACTATTTTTTAATGAATTTTTGGTTTATAAACTGGTTATTAACGAAAACCCTGACCATATAAATGCTGGAATTAAAATCTGTAACATTAATAGTTGAATTCGGAGAATTTGGCTTTACGTATTTTAAAATATTTCCAGTCATGCTGTATATCGAGATATATTCAGGAATATTTTCAGAACTAATTGTAATGGATGATGAAGTTGGATTCGGGTAGATTTTTAATTCAATATTTTGGGCTAAATTTTTATTTCCGGTTATTAAAGTCTCAGTAGTATCCAATCGGACCACCTGACTCAATGTTTTATTTACATACCATATTTTACCATCGGGTCCGATTTTTATACCCATAATTCCCGGATTGCCTGTTACTACTTTACCCAAGTATTCTGCATTGGTTCCGGAAATATCATAAATATTGATATCGCCGGTTGAAAAATCACTAACCAGAAGTCGGGTATCAAATAATTCTATTCCTGAAGGTGTCACTAAGCCAGTGGTTATAACATCCTCAACAGTTGAGTTAGAGTATGCTGAGTATTCCGCGACAGGCTCATAGGGCGGGAGATTATAAGCAAATGTTCCGGTGCTGATATTTAGTCGCTTTACTTTCTTGTCAGCAGTAGAAACATAGTATAACCAATTTGTATTTTTGTCTAAGACCAGATGACTGACAACGTCGTGTGTAGGTTCTGAATAAAATTCAGCATCAACATATCTTCTTATGATACCATCTCCATGATCAGCTTGACCAGGGCCATGATCTTCTCCAAAGTCATATCTTACAATGTCATTGCTATTCCCGTCGGTTACCCAAAATACATTTTCACTTTCACTGCAAATGCCCATACAATATGGACTTTGATGAAGCATATCTAAATGACTTCCATTTCCTCCGGGTGGTGTTTTGGCATAAATCGCAGGATCGCTGGACCATAATGCCGGCCCTGTAAATGGGCTTCCTCCATTGTGATTTGCATCAAATACTCCAGTAGAAGTTGCAAAATTTTCATTTTCACTGAATGCAACTCCAGTTGGTAAACTCATGAAATGATAGGAGTTTCCATCCTTTTGTGCAATTGAAGTTTGACCTGTTAATCCAGCTTTAGAAAATTTTACAGTACGTCCGCCACTCGCTTCTGTACCTTTATTGATCACCCATAATTCATAACGACTTAATACAGGATGAAAATCCAAATCTCTTGGTTCACTGACTCCTTTTGAACTATTTCCTATGATTGTCTTTTTTGTTACATAAGATAAGTAGCTGTCTACAATATTTGGAATAGGATCTGCAATTACAATCGTTTTTTTAATGGTATCATTGGAATGATCCATATCGATATTTCCGTTGAGATCTTCCACCCAAACCTTAACTACAAAGGAACCAGTTTGAACCGCTTTCCAAGCTATCGGATGAACATATGTATATGATACACCAAAGTCTAATGACAGTCCATCTACTTTTGCTGAAACGGGGATTTCATTATTGATCTGGTAAATGATATTAAAATAATTTATTGGGTTATTCCCATTGTTAAAAATTTGTCCGGTAATAATGACATCACCTATTAAGGAATATGATCCACTTTTGATTTTAATATTTTTTATATCCCAATCCAATGCCAAAGTGTTTAAACTAGTTAATTCAGAAAATGAATTCTTGTAGTCAATTGAAGAATTTAATGAATTGCTTTGACCAGCTTGAATTATTGACATTGTCAATAATGACAGAAATAATAATTTTTTCATGATTTTTCGATTTAGTTTTGTCAATTAATAAGATCAATTTAAATTTTAATTATTTTAAATATTTGAACATTAGTATTGGATTGCATGTGAAGAAAAAACTGACCTGCTGTAAGCTCGCTTAAATCTAATTGCTTAAAGTTTTCGCTTGGTTTTATTTTATTCTTTAATAGGATTCTTCCAAATACATCATATATTGTTATAGCCTCTATATGTTTCAAAATGCTTTTATTCTCAATAGTTAAAAATCCATAAGTAGGAATCGGAAATATCCTAATATCACTAAAGTTTAATTCATCAACATTTGCAGTCGTGTTCGATGCAACCAAAAACTGCCCCATCATTCCATTGTCTTCGTGAGTTAGTATATGACAGTGATACATGTAAGGTATATCAGGGTCAGAAAAATCACTGTATATTGTAACCAATCTAACTGAGCCATTCATCGGAGGAATCATCACCACATCTTTTGGACCCTGCATATTTGGAGGTGGTGCTGAACCATTGATTGATAATATATAAAAAGGATTACCGTGTATGTGAAATGGATGAGCCATCATGGTTTGATTTGTTATGGTCCAAATTTCAACATCTTCTTGTTTAACAGAGAAGTTTATTACTTCTTCGTCGAATTTTAAAGCATTAATGAAAAAATTGGTTGTACTCATCATGGGTTGCGCTGTTAATCGAATGGTTCTTGCAGCTGCTCCTGATTCTGGTATTAATTTGTTAGAAGTTAAATTTTGTGGAATAGTAGTTATTGCGTATGATGTTGGTGTAAAAACATTAATCTTTAACAGATCAAACGTTTTATTATCCAAGGGACCTAATGGCATGCCCATCATAGAAGGGCCTCCCATGAATCCTTGTGGAAGTTCATTTCCAAATTGTTGGATATAAAATGATTTGCCTTCCTGACCTGAAAAGTCAACTAAAATTTCTGCACGTTCTCCATTTCCTAAATTTAATTTAGTCATTGCAATTGGTGTATTTAACAAACCACCGTCGGATGCTATTTGATAAAATGTACGTCCATCTTTAAATCCAAATCGAAACACCCTATGACTGGATGCATTTAATAGTCTTAATCGTACAATCTGTGCCGGACAATTAACCATTGGGTTAATGGTTCCATTGACCATAGTTGTATTATCCAATTCATCATTTAGTGCGATTTGTTTTGTTGCCGGATCTATAGTCTGAAACTGAAAGATCAATGGTATGTCATCTATGCCATAAGTACGTGGCAATATTAGTTTGGCTTCTTCCGGATCTCTCACTATGATTAAACCGGCGGCACCTTTGATAACTTGTTGAAACGTTTTACCATGTAAATGTGGATGATACCAATACGTCGAAGCATTGTCCATCACGGTGAAGGATGGATACCAGGTTTGACCAGGCAGGATTGGATTATGAGGACTTCCGTCATTCTTTGGACTTATATGCAATCCATGCCAGTGTGTTGTTGTGGTATCGGGCAAATCGTTTACTACATGAAGGTTGAGCTTTTGTCCTTTATTTAAAATTAGAGTTGGTCCAAGATAATTTCCATTGTAGCCGATTGTTGTGGTATTAAATCCATTGTAAAATTGTTTTACCCCTTCTTTAATAATAATATGAATTGGGTTACCCGATAATGTATCAGGAATAGGAATTAATGTTTGAGCATTAATTTGCAATTTCAAAAACAAAGTGGTAAATAGAATTAATACTATTAGGTGTGAACTCTTCATGATATTTAAGTTTTAAAATGGACTTGCATATTCTGGATTATTGATATAAGTCGGATCGCTCAATGTCTTCAAAAAAGCGATGAGGTCCGTTTTATCCTGGATTGTTAAATTTAATCCTTTGAAATTATGTTGTAGTAGGTCATTAGTTGTCGATGATTTTTTTACGTGCGAATTGTAATGCTCTACCACTTCTTCCAGGGTATTAAAACGGCTGTCATGCATATACGGTGCGGTTAGTGCTATATTCCGTAAGGAAAGCACTTTGAATTTTGCTTTGTCATTATCACTTTTTGTTGCATTGTATCTACCTAAATCTTTAAAATTAGCTTCATCATCAAGTCCATTGTTCATGTATTCATTATTCGTAAAATTAAATCCACCATGACAATGAAAACATTCCGCTCCTTTTATATTGTTCAATGGATCTGTTTCGGTGAAAAACAATTCTTTACCACGTAATTCTTCGAGAGTAAAATTAACTTCTCCCTTTAGAAAACGGTCGTATTTGGAATCATGACTTACAATAGTCATCATGAATTGTTCTAGCGCAAGGCTAACTTTAAGCGCATTTACAGTATCATTTCCAAAAGCCCGAATGAATTGATCTGTATATTTTTTATCGCTTTGTAATTTGGAAACCATGTTCGGTAAAGTTTCATTCATTTCCAGTGGATCCTGAATCGGTTTTAAGGCCTGTTCACGTAAGAGTGGTGCGCGACCATCCCAAAAAAATCCATTATTGTGATACACTAAATTAAATAAACCCATAGCATTTCTTTTTCCTTCCAGCTTTTCTACTCCGATACTGAAGGGCCTTATATCTGAGAATGCATCTTTTTGAACATGGCAATCTGCGCAGGCCTGAGTGAGATCTTTAGATAATTTTTTTTCGTAAAATAACATTCTTCCCAATTGCACCTTTTGTTTTGTAAGCAAATTGTCTGTAGGGATCACAGGATCCGGCAGATCCCCTTTTAAGTCGAGGACATAAGGCGTAGGGTCAAAAATCGGTGTTTGATCATCTGTATTACAAGTTGTAGTCAGGAATATTAAAACCAAAATGGTGAATGCAATTTGAATTTTCATTTGATTCTATATTTTAGATTATTATTAAATTGATTATCCGTCAATGACTTTAAAAAATTTAAAAGGTCTTTTTTTTCTTGATCGGTAATTGTAAATCCAAAAATCAATGGACTTTTATGTGGATTGTTTTTTCCACCTGAAGCATAATGTTCAATAATTTCTTCCAATGTGTTTATACTTCCATCATGCATGTAAGGAAAAGTGATTTCAACATTTCTCAAAGAAGGCACTTTGAACAAAGAGCGATCTTCTTCTTTTCCCGTGAGTCTCATTCTTCCTTCATCTGGATCATTTTCATAAAGTCCATTATTTATGAATGCATAATTGGTAAAGTTGAATCCCGTATGACATTGATTGCATTTGAGCTCAGGGCTATTAAATAATTTTAATCCATTTTTGGCAGATGTCGAAATGGTATTGGAATCTCCATTGATAAATTTATCATAAGTGGAGTTGCCACTTAATAATGCTCGTTCAAAAGTTGCAATGGCTCGTGTAATTACGAAAGGATCAGGTATCCTATCATAAGCATGTAAACTCATCTCTCTGTAAACTGCCTGTCGATTTAATTTATCAGCTATAAGAAGAATGTTGTCATCGAATTCATTATGTTCTTGTATGGGTACACCTACTTGCATTTCCAATGTCGGTACACCGCCTTCTCTTAGCAAATATGGATGATAAACTACATTAGCAAGTGAGGGAGAATTTCGGGTAACAAATCTTCCCATAATGCCTTCACTTACTTTCTTTCTGTCAGTAAATGCGAATTCCGGTCTATGACATGATGAGCAAGAAATCGTAGAGTCCCTCGATAAAATTGGATCATAGAATAATTTTCGTCCAAGTAAAAAGCGCGAATCATTAAATTCATTATCTGTGGGAAATGATGGAGTTGGAAACCCGAAAGGCAAATCTAAGTATGATTCCGTTTTAATTTCTTCATGTTGACAAGAGCTTATGAAGATTAAAAGTATGATAATGCCGATTCCGGGTTTCCAATTCATCATTTTAAAAAAAAATTATCTCTTAACCAATTTGCCGGTTGAAACGATTTGTTGATCCTGGGTAAACGTATAAAAATAGTTTCCAACCAAGATTTGATTGTCAATGTTCAATGTTCCTTCTTTTGAATTTAATGTCGATTCCTGGATCGCTTTTCCATTGGAATCATACAATTTGAAACCAATATTTGATATGGAAGGAAATGAATATTTGACATAAACTTGATTTGAAGTATAAATAACTTCAGATAGATTGTTTTTATACACATTATTTGTAGATGTTGGCGAAGCTGGACTAAATGCTTTTTGGGAAGCATTGACACACAGAACTGCAGCGCTACCTGATTCACTATGATTGTTTGCACCTCCAGCAATGGTTATACCATCTAATAGAAGATTGTATTCAGCAGTCATATCAATATACATTTTTCCATTTTCTGGATTACTACTTACATTATAGGATTTCAATTTGAAATTTCTATCATCAACAGTGTGTATGGCTATGTCATCAAGAAATAAGCCATTACTCCTTGCAGCTTTTCCCTCAAGTGCAATGAAACGGTAGCCTGAAGTCCAACCCCAATGCATCGTAGGATTTTTTGGTGCTAATGGGTGAATAAGCGGATAGGAAGCCGGATCAAGATGATTTGAAGCTGCATCAACACCGACTGCAAATTCAATTTTTTCTATAGTGGTAACATTTGTTAAAGAACCTAAAGAGAATTCTTTTGAAGTGGATTTGGATGGATCGACAAAAAGATATAAACTATTCAGGACCAGTTCCTGGCCAGCATCATGAGTTATTTTTACTCCGGAAATGTAAAACTGTAAGCGTGTCAATTTGTATTTGGTTCCAAGCGGTGATGTCGTTTCCTGATTTAATGCAAAGCTTTTACCACCTAATTGATGGTTAATGCGCAGCACAAATTCAGTTTGTGCCTGGGAGAATTGCTGGAATGCAATTGTAAAAATGAGTAGTAGAATTTTTTTCATAAAATTTGATTTAGCGATGAGAAATTGTTAAATTGTTAAATTGTTAAATTGTTAAATTGTTGAATTGTTGTTTTGTCTCGTAAGAATCCCTGCACTTCCGATCAGGCGGGCCTACGGGATTAGTTTGCTTAGTTGTCGACTCAACTGTTCTTTCGTGATTAAATTGTTGCATTGTTAAATGCTGAAAATTTAAAAAATGATAAAAGTTAAAATGAATGAATTTCAATCCAATTAATTCATGATGGATTGAACAGAAAACTGGTGAAGCTAAAAGCTAACAGCGAATGACCAGAATCATTCGATAAATATCCTGGATGATATTTGGAGGGTGATAGCCTTTGTAATAATTATTAAAATGAGATGAAAATGTATTTGAAAGGCCACTAATTACTAGAGCGAATTCTGATTTTAAAAACTGTATATTATTCCAAAATGAATTCCCAATTTGCTTGACACCTAGTGTAGCTACTTTGATGAAGTGGGTTAGATCTTTACAACATGGATTTTTACTAAATTCACCAGAAGTCTTTTTGGTATTGTGTGGTTTACTGGAAATGTTCTTATGACAATTTGATTTTTTGGTCGAACAACACGATTTAGCTCTTAGGTAAAAACTCGCTGTGGTTCCTTTTCTCTTACATATATGCTCATATATAGGTATGCCAACTGAAGAAACCAGCAAGTTTGTAGCAATTAGTAAATGTAAAATCCTGATTATCAATGTTAATTCTTAAAAGATTAGAACTAATTGACAAATATACAAATATTGGGCAAGGCTACTTATTTTAGAACTTAGTTTAACATTTTAAATCAGCATTAAAAAGGAGATTGCAATAGTTAGAGTCCTTTAAATAAACTGATCCATAAAATGCCCACTTATTTTTCAACAGTAATTTTCTTTATGAATGATTCTTTGCCCACAGTTAATTTGATGAAATAGTTACCGGATTTAAGATGAAATCCATCGATTAGTTGTTCATGCTTTCCTTCTAATTCTTGCCTACTTATGATCTGACTCAAGCTGTTGCCAAGCAGATCAAAAATTTCTATCCTTACATCTGATGTTTCCTTAAGTTGATACTGAATAGTTGTTGATGTTATAAATGGATTGGGATAAGTCAATAAATAATTTGGATTACCTGATGAAAAATCAGAAGTGTGGGGTGGTGTAAGAATCGCAGATTGTCCAACAAGTCCATGATGAGAATGATGGACAGTGACATGATGACAAACATGACTGGTGCAGCCTCCATCATCATCTGTAATATTTAGGCAAACTGTGTATGTTCCCGGATGGGCGTAAGTGTGGGATGGATTTTGTTCATTAGAAGTATTTCCATCACCAAAATCCCAGGCCCATGTACCGATGGTTCCATCACTTGTAGATTGATCAGTGAAATCAATTGTCAGATTGTTAGGATCAGTTTGATGATAAGTAAAAACAGCATGACAAATTCCAGCAGGTGGATGATGTACAATTACGTGTTTACATACATGACTGGTGCAACCTCCATCATCATCCGTGATAGTAAGACAGACAGTGTATGTTCCTGCATGGAGGTATGTATGCGATGGATTCTGTTCAGAGGAGTTTGTACCATCACCAAAGTCCCAGTTCCATGTACCTATAGTACCATCGCTGGTTGACAGATCGGTAAAATTAATGGTTTGAAAATCAGGGTCGGGCTGATTAAAGCTAAATGCTGCATGACAAACGCCTGCTGGAGGATGATGTATTACGACATGTTTACACACATGACTGGTACAGCCGTGATCATCTGTTATGTTCAAGCATACAGTGTATGTACCTGGTTTGGAATATGTATGTATTGGGTTTTGATCAGCAGAAGTATTTCCATCGCCGAAATTCCAGGCCCATATTATAATCGTCCCATTGCTAGTGGATTGATCAGTAAATGTGACTTTGTATCCATCCACTGAAAAATGAAATGCTGGAGTACAATGTTGCGCATTGGCTTGCTGAAAAGCCATTGATAAGCTTAAAGAAACCAGTAAAAATCCGGCTTTTAAGATGTTTTGAAAATTTGTAAGTATCTGATTCATGGGCTAAATATTTATGATGATTATATTAAATTACATCGAAAGTAAGCAAAACAATATGTTTTTTGGAATATACAAATGATTTTTATTGCAATATG
>JAYVIT010000374.1:0-3877 GCA_043769965.1 Saprospiraceae bacterium | reverse complement strand
ATTGAATATTGAAGGCAGTGATTATATGGAGGTGAATGGATTTAAAGTGTATGCAATCTCATATCCTGTTGGAAGCGGAGAAGATGGTATCCGTGCCGTATTGGCGAATCACATCACCATAAGAAATTGTGAAGTGGATAGTTGTTATGGGGAATATTTATCACAAGTTGCGGAAGGAATTAAGTAATGAAATAATGTCGGAGCGTAGCATAGATCCCGCAGAATTGCGGGGAGGAATTAATTTTTTAAATTGACAATAGCTTCTCAGCAAGATTAAAATGTTTTATCAGAATGCAAAACACCATCAATAATCCTTTTTTGAATTTTATCCAGTGGTAGTGGCTTCAATTGTTTCGGGGGATCTATGTTTGGGTCAATCTCAACTAATGTGAGATGATTTAATTGAATTGCCAATGTTGGGCCTCCAACTAAATAAAATATTCAATTTGGTGAACTTATGTTTTCACTTGAATTAGTTTAAGGCTTTCAAAGGAATTAATGTTATTGTCTTTATTTAGCATCTAATTTTAAAATATCGGATTGTAAAAAAAGTATTGCAAAATCTTTTTCTCGTTTGGCTACTTGCTTTGACCATTCAATTGTTTCCAGTATTTTGTCCTTTGGATAAAAATGAAGCATTTGTTTCCAATCTTCAATAGTACCTCGAAGCAAGATTCTTTCAATTACAATTTTGTAACTTTTTTCATAATTGAAAGTAGTTAAGTCATATTCCCACAAAAGATAATCTGGAATATTTGGTTTAGTTTTCATGAAAATATAAATAAAATTATTTAGGTTTTAAGTAATGTAAAAATACAAATTATTCTCCAGTTTACAAAACCCATTTTAGGTTTTTTGCCAATGTATAAATCTTATTTTTACTGAATCGCAATTATTAAATTGATATATTTGTACGGTTTTAATCAAAATGCGATTATGAGATTTATTTTATTGACATGTATATTAATTGGTCTTTGTAGCAAACCAGCGTTTGCTATCACCTACCATATCAAACCAACCGGCAACGACTCCAACAACGGACTAAGCTTCAACGCCGCTTTCAAAACCATCCAAACTGCAACCAACAAAGTGAAAGCCGGTGATAGCGTATTGGTATATGATGGGTTTTATAAAGGTTTTGATCATTTTTATAAGGGAAGTGGAACCACTGGAGATGAAATCGTTTATTTCGCGATGGGTGCAAATGTTGTGATCAATCAATCCTGTGGGAGAGGTTTCGATGGTTTGAATATTGAAGGAAGTGACTATGTGGAGGTAAATGGATTTAAAGTATATGGCATATCGGATCCGGTTGGTAGTGGAGAAGATGGCATCCGTGCAGTATTGGCCAATCATATCACAATCAGAAATTGTGAAGTGGATAGTTGTTACCGGGGAATATTTACAGGATACACAGATGATTTTTTAGCAGAGGATAATATATGTAAGCGATCTCATGGCGAACATGGCATTTATGTTTCCAACAACAGCGATCGGGTAATCATCAGAAATAATATTTGTTTTGGAAATACAAAAGCTGCCGGGATACAATTGAATCCGGATCTAAGTAGCGGTTCACCAGGTATATCGGTCGATGTCAAAATCTACAACAACATTTGTTACAACAATCGCATTGGATTAAACCTGCAAGGGATTTATTATTCTGAAGTGTACAATAATTTAATTTACAATAATGGATTGTCTGGCGGTGGAAATGGTATGACATTTTTTCTTGGCGATGCTGCAACCGGGTGCAATGATGTGAAAGTGTATAATAATACAGTCATTGTTCCTTCTGCCTCACAATGGTGTATTCTTGCCATTGACAGTGATAGTTTATTTGTTAAGAATAATATTCTATTGAGTTTTTCGAATAAAGGAAGTCTCGATATCGAATCTAGCTGTACCAATTACTTTGGTGATTATAATTTGCTCAATGATAAAATGACAATTAATCAGGGAAGCAGTTATATCAACTTTGCAAATTGGCAGATGCTTGGACATGATCTGCATTCCATCTTGATAAAAGACAATGCAAGTGTATTTGCAAATCTTGCCGGCAACGATTATCATCTTTCAACGAACTCAGCAGCTTTGAATGCCGGCACAGCAGAAGTTGCATCCTTAGTAAAAAGTGATTTGGAAAACAACATTCGTCCACAGGATGGTAAATACGATATCGGTTGTTATGAAAAATTAGGGACGACAGGTTTGGATCAGACTTATCAGGATAAGATTTATAAATACCGGGATCTTGGATCGCAGATTACTTTTGATAAGTTAGGAGATGAATCTGTTGTTGAAATCTATGATCTACAGAATAAACTTATTGCTCGCGGTAACTATTTTGAAAAAAATATATTTCGCAATGGCATTTATGTTTATCAGATTATAAAGATGAAAAATAGAATTAGAATAGGAACTGGTAAAATATTTATCGCAAATTAAATTACTTCTGCCAGCAGAGGGTAAAAGTACTTTTGAATAAAAAAGCTAATCCTTCAGTCAAACAATTAATCACTAAAACAATTTAGCATTTAACAATTTAACAATTTAACAATTAAAGCAATTCATACTATTCAAAAAACCGATTTCTTCGAAAGGTAACTTCCCCATTTCACCACTTTGTTTTCTTTTCCAATGATGAAAATAAGTTTATCGTAAACCATAATGCTGCCTTGCGGAGTTTCTATGGTTTGTTGAGCAGTGCCATATTTTGATTCTAGTTCTTGCAAGCTACTTCCAATGCCGATTTGTTTACTCGTTTTTGTTTTACTATCATTTTTTGTGAACATGAAATAATCAATCACCCGGGAATCTTTATTCAGGTTATAAAAAATTTTGAAACTCAGGTTATCTTCATGATATTGATAAAAAGTAAATTCAGGATTCAGGTAAATCACTTTTCCCTGATTGTAGCCAGGCTCATTCGAAAATGTTTTTAAATCCATATTGTCAATTGCAATCATTTCATTTGAGCTATTGCGATTTGATGACGGTGTTTCAATGACCTCATTTCGTAAAATTTTCAAATTTGTTTTTGCAAGCTGGCTTCCGTACTTCATTGCATTTTGAAATAAAATTTCCGCACTGCTGATATCGCCTTCTCGTGCTTTGAGGATGCCTGTTAAAATTATAGCATCGGTTGCCGTTTTCAAATAATTGTTCTTCATGGCAATATAGAAAGCTTCCTGCTCTGCATAAAACTGCGCGCGTATTGTATCTCCGTTTAGTGCCAGTGCAGTTGCTTTATTCAAATATGCAGGAGCATAATTTGGATCCATTCCTATGGCTGCATCAAAATGTCTGATGGCTTGATGTAACAATGAGTCTCTGATTTTTTTAGAATTAGCATCTCTGCTACTCTTAGATTCCAGGTCAAGTTCAAGTACATATCTGTATTTTAAATCTTTCTTGTCAAAATATTGTAATGCATTTAGTACCGCGCTCACGCCTAAATTATTATAAATTTCGCGGCTCTGAAATTGCATGAGTATAAAACTATAGTATTCATATGCTTCAGCATATTTTCCAATGGCAGAAAGTAAATTGGCCATATCAAATACGTCGATCAATGCTTCGAGTTTTTTGATTGTTCTTCTGGCAAGTTCCATGCGGTCCTGCAATGATGGATAACCTTTGATATTTTCAGCTATATTATATGCTGCATATAAATTTGATATTATGGAATCACTTTTTTCAAACATTCCGTAACCTGCCGAATAGGCTAAAAATCCACCGAGATAATCTGCTTCGGTTTCATTGGCTACTTGGTCATGGAGTTCTTTTATATGTTCGCCAACTTTTAAATCGGAATAATCAGTTGCAAATCCATTTCGCCAGGCATGCTTCTCATAATAATGTGTCAATTCATGTC
>JAYVIT010000373.1:0-9142 GCA_043769965.1 Saprospiraceae bacterium | reverse complement strand
GAAGATACCAAATGGTTACTTAAGTTAGCCAGGTCAAATAAAATTCCAATACTCAGAGTAGCAAAACCCAAACTCGATAAACTGAGTAAAGGCAATCATCAGGGTGTCATTGCATTTACTTCTGCTATCGATTTTTATCTGGCTTCAACTTTGGTGGATCATATTTTTAGTAAAGGCGAGAATCCTGCTATATGTATTTGCGATGGCATTACTGATGTACGAAATTTTGGAGCCATAGGTAGATCAGCAGAAGTATTTGGAATTCATGGATTAGTCATCGGACAAAAAAATAGTGCACCCATCAACTCCGAATCCATAAAAGCATCCGCAGGTGCGCTGCTTAGCTTACCGGTTTGTAGAGAAAAACAACTCACACATTGCATCCGGCAACTAAAAACTATGGGACTTGTTATCTATTGTGCTTCCGAAAAAGCTACAAAAACCATTCGTGAACTTGACATGAAAAAATCATTGGCATTTGTCCTTGGATCTGAAGGAACAGGTATCTCACCTGAAATTTTAGAACTAGCTGATGAATTGTTTAAGATACCGCAAACAGGAAATATAGAATCTTTGAATGTTTCTGTCGCTGCCGGTATCACGTTTTATGAATGGATGATGCAAAATCGGGAAGAGAGATAGTTGATAATAGTTGTAAATTGTTAAATTGATTAATTGTCCCGTAGGGATCCCTTTGGGGCTAAATTGTCCCGTAGGGATCCCTTTGGGGCTAAATTGTTTTCTTGTTAAATTGCTTAATTGTTTAAACTCATCATTCGTATTTTTTAATTATATTTCATGAGATTACTTTTCAAATTCCTTGTTCTTTTATTATCATCGCAGTTATTAATTGCACAGCAATCAACACAATCTTTAGATCAGGGTTTGCTGTGGAAAATAGAAGGGAATGGCATTAAAGATCCTTCTTATCTTTTTGGAACCATTCATATCATTCCAAAAGAAGATTATTTTTTACCAAAAGGCTTGGAAGAATCTTTCAATAAAGTAAAAAAAGTGTTTTTCGAAATTGATATCGATCAAATGAATGATCCTTCAACAATGATGGGCATCTATGATAAAATATTTATGAACAATGATACCAGTTTAACGGATTTGGTAAGTGTTGAAGACTATGAAAAACTGAGAGTCTTTTTTGAAAATATTGGATTTCCACTGTCGATGGTTGATCGAATGAAACCCATGTTTTTAAGTGCACTTGCTGGTGTTGATGGAAATCCAAATGCATTAAAAGATGGGAATTATAAATCATACGAATTAGAATTGTCGGAACTAGCTAAAAATAAAAATCTGGAAACAGAGGGACTTGAAAGTTTGGAATTCCAGCTATCCATATTTGACAGCATTCCTTACAATGTTCAGGCAAAAATGTTATTGGAATCTGTTTCATCTACTGGAGAAAATGAGGATCAGATGAAACAAATGTATCAAAACTATAAACTTCAAAATCTAAATGCACTAAATCAAAGCATTTCAAAAGAAGACCAATCCTTGCAACCCTATCTTGAAATGATGTTGTACAACCGTAACAAAAACTGGATACCAAAAATAAAAGCAGAAGTAATTAATGGATCTTGTCTCTTTGCTGTTGGGGCAGGACATCTTGGAGGAGAGCGGGGAGTGATTCAGTTGTTGATAGATGAAGGATTTACAATAAAGCCAGTGATGAGTGATGAGTGATGAGCTTCCTGTAATGAATTGTTACTCTAAATACTATCAATAATCTTTTACTTTAGAGCTACCAACTTAAAGATTCCTCGCTGCCGCTCCTTCATGACATGCACATAGATAGAGATTCCTCGCTTTGCTCGGAATCTCTCATCGTTAATCAATTCTCAAAACGCATCTTCAAAATGCTCAAGTTTATAAGTTCCATTTTTATTTAAGAGGATTGCGATGATGTCGAAACGAATTTCCCAATCGTGATTAATTTTTTCCATATAGACGGAGGCCGCTTCATGTATCAACAATTCTTTTTGATCGCTGACAAAGGTTTCAGGTGTTCCGAAAAAATCATAGGACCTGGTTTTAACTTCGACAAAGACGAGAATTTTTTCAAACATTGCTATGAGATCAATTTCCGATCTGCTGTAGCGCCAGTTTCGATCCAGGATTTTATAACCCAGTGATACTAAATATTCTTCTGCAAGTTGTTCTCCGTATTTTCCTGTTTCGAGATTTGATTTTTTAGGGTTCATAGAAATTTATATCAGGACGGAAATGCTTCACGCCAGGCCAACATTCCTCCAAGAAGATTGTGAACATTGGTAAACCCTGCCTGAACAAAAAGTTGCTTGGCCATTCCGCTACGATTTCCACTTCTGCAATACACGATTATTTCCTGATCCGGTTGACTTTTTAATTCTGCAATTTTATCCATCAATGTAGTTTGCAATGTTGCCAATTCACCACCGATATTAAAATCGGTGTGCTCATAAAGCTCTCGCACATCAATCAACATAAAATCTTCCTTGTTTTCCAATTTCTTTTTTAAATCGTGTACGGTTAAATCAGTCATTTTTAAATTGTTTTATTGTTAGATTGCCTGCCTACCGGAGGTAGGTTAAATTGTTGAATTGTTGCATTCTTATAAAGTTCAATTCCTGTAATCTAATTTTTAATTTAGTTGCATTTTTCTGGTTTAAGTTGCACAATTTTCAAAGTGAAAGAAGTGCCCAGGTCAATAGTTTTATTAATTTCCAATTGGGGATTTTGTTCGATGATGTAGGCTGTTTCGGCATCTGTGATTTCGCCTTCTTCAACAATAGTTCCAAGTTCTAGTTTTGAAGAACTCAGTAAAAACTTTGCTGCAGCCAAGGTTTGACAGATCAGATCGGGGATCGGCACCTGACCACCTGATCTAGTAGAAATGACAACTTCAAGAGTGTCTCCTTTGGATATGGAGACATCTGTTCTGCGCACCTGTGAATTTGCAAGAAGGACTCCTTTGTAATACACTTCGAGAATATGATTTTCCGGTCCTGGATCAAATTGTACGCCACGAATTTTACAATTCAATTCCAAAGTGTTGAATAATTCAGTTCTTTTATATTCTAGTTTTTTGCCATAGAGTACCGGCAATTGTTCAGACATAAATGATTCAGCCTGATATTTACTTATCGTCACATAAATCGTGCGTCCTCTTTTTACTTTTGATCCGGCTGGTGGAATCTGAGATAAAATATATCCACCTGGTTTGCCTTTGACAAAAAGTGAATCCGAAATCGCAATAACATATTCCCTGAGATTGGCATGTTTTAATACTTGCTCCAATGCAATGCCTTCATATTTAGGAAGGATTAATTTTTGTCCATGATTGGTATAAAAATCAAGGAAGAAAGAATTTAAAAACCAGACTATTATAAAGACTAAAAGCAATCTGATAAAGGTATGTATAAAAATCTTGCTCTTGAAAAATCCCAAGAGATCAGAAAATTGAAATTTAGAAGGTTCCTTATTCATTTCATTTAAAAAATCCCGGTAGTTAATTGCTGAGATTTTGAACGCTTAAAGATATGGAATAAATTGAAAGAGCAGATTCCGTCTAACTAGGCGATGATCATTTGAAAGTTAAAGCGATATTTGCAGGAAAATCAGTTGGCAGTTGGCAGTTGGCAGTTGGCAGTTTGTTCTAAAAAAAATTACACTTTAATTTGCATATTTCCTAAATTTTCATTCTTTTATTCTTTCTTTATCTTCCGTCATTGATCAATCGTCAAATTACATTTTCATTCCTTCACTCCTTCATTCTTTCCCCGCAATTCTGCGGGATCTCCGCTCCGCTCCAACATTCTTTCATTCAATCTTCCAACTGTTAACTGAAAACTGCCAACTTAAAACTAAAAAGGGGCACCCCGTTCAAAGATGCCCCTTGGTCCATAGATAGGATTATTTCTTATCCATGGCAAAAGCATTGTAAAGCTATGGAGCTTTGAAATAGCTTTTAACGAGGTTAAAAAGTATTTACGATCGCAGGGTATAAAATATACAATTGATAAAAATATATGTAATTTATTAATGGATAAGCAACTTTAAAATAGGAATTTAACTAAAGTCTGGACTTCTTCATTTTCGCTTTTCCTTCTTAGATTTGCTCAAATTTTAAGATTATGGCACTTAACCACGAAATAGATTACAAGATTTATGGAGAAGAAATGCAGTACATAGAGGTCGAACTTGACCCGGGAGAGACTGCTATCGCTGAAGCCGGCTCCTTTCTGATGATGGAAGACGGTATCCGGATGGCTACCATTTTTGGAGATGGAACCCAGCAAGATGGCGGATTTATGGGAAAGATATTTTCAGCAGGAAAGCGACTTCTGACTGGTGAAAGTCTTTTTATGACCACATACACCAATGAAGGTGCCGGAAAAGCCAGAGTTAGTTTTGCTTCACCCTACGCTGGTAAGATTATACCCATGAATCTCAAGGAATTAGATGGAAAAATTATAGCCCAGAAAGACGCTTTCCTTTGCGCAGCTATGGGTGTATCAGTAGGTATCGAACTCCAGCGCAAACTGGGAACTGGTATCTTCGGAGGTGAAGGATTTATTATGCAAAAACTGGAAGGCGATGGAATGGCCTTCGTTCATGCAGGCGGATTTGTAAAAGAACTCAATTTAGGTGTTGGCGAAACCCTTCGTATAGACACCGGATGCGTGGTAGCATATACTTCCCGTATCGATTTTGACATCGAGTTTATAAAAGGAGTTAAAAACATGGTCTTTGGTGGCGAAGGTTTATTCTACGCTGTTTTGAGAGGACCTGGAAAAGTGTGGATCCAATCCTTGCCAATCAGCCGACTTGCTGCTAAAATTATTCAATACGGTGGAGTTCGAAGAAAAGAGGAAGGAAGTATACTTGGAGGTCTAGGAAATATCCTTGATGGAAATTGAGAAGAGGTAATTAAGTCGAGACCAATATTTTTTTGAGATTAAACCAATAAATCCAACAAGCAGTCGACTTGCCATTTTTGAATTTAACCTTTGTTTTCTTTCTAATGTAAAGTGAATTTTGCTTGTCTTTTGGATTAAACTCTTCGTATTCATCAAGTTTTTTAAATGAATCTTCAGGTTCTTTTAATTCTATTATTTCTCCTAATATTAATTGTTTATCATTTTTTAAGGAAGGCACTAGAGCCGGATAGTCTGTATCCTTTATTTCAATTCCTTCAACAAACCCTTGTCCAACAATTTTATAGTTTAAACCCAATTTCTCAAGTAAACCCGATTTAGGTTTGAGTGTTCCATAAACAAATAAATAGTTGCTATTTGCCATTTTTATTTAACAGATCAAATTTACTAACTAAATGTTCAAACCCATACTTTTTAGTATACTCTTTTATAAATGAACTCTTGGATAAAACCTTAAAATAATACTCAAACAAATTCTTGATATCTGAATTTTTTATGACTTTCATTTTCTCTAAAATAAGAATATATTCAAAAAAAATTCAAATAATTTGTCAAAAGTATCTGATCATCAACATTATTTGAATCCTTAAATTTTTCGTTTAGTTTCTTATCATATTCACTTGTAAATCCACCATCAGGATCTAGTAGCTCTCTGATTTTTGAATATGTTAATTCCTTAAAAAAAGCTTCAAAAATTTTCGTACAAAATTCAGCTCTTTTGATTTCATTGCTTTTTCTGTATTGGTATATTGCAACTAAAAGTCCAATTAATCCTACGGTAACACCAAAAGTACTAACAAAACTGGCGATAATCTCTACACAACAGAAATGATTCCAAATCCATAAAGTGTTCATAACATTTAAATTAAAAATCTTAATTTTTAGGTTTCTTATAAACCGGCACCGTCGAACATGGTTCTCCAAACATTATCGAACTGACATAGGGCTTTAATAATCTTGTAATCTCCAAATAAGCTGAAGCTGGCACATCTTTTTCACTGCAACCTTTAATGACCAGTTTTGCGTCGCGATATTCTTCAGGATTTAATTCCCTGATTTTTTGTTGAAAAAAGTTTCTTAGGTATTCTTGTTTGTTTCCATAACTAACATCTATTGCAAAACCTGATGCATAGCTTGCAACTAACATGTATGCCCAGGTAGGAATGATAGCATCGGTTGAACAAAAAACAGTTAGATAACAATTGCGATATTGTTCCCAATCATGTTCCTTCAATGCTTTACGAAAATCCAATTCCTTCAATATCAATCCCTGAAAAAGATAATCCTTCAAATCAAATTCCTTGATTTCATGAACTGGATAATAATCTTCAAGTTTGATTGTGGTTAAACCACTCTGACTGACTCTGTTTATCAAAAGTTCTTCACTATTCATTTTCTGGTTCTGTGGTAGCTTCCATTAGTGTTAAAGCTTCAACTACGGTTTCTTCTATAGGAGCAGGTTCGCCGATTTCATTTTCCGGTTGTCCAAAATCTTTAAGTTTAGGAAGATCTCCAAGGTCCTTTAAGCCAAAATACTCCATAAAGCGTTGGGATGTACCTAATAGAAATGGTTTTCCGGGACCCTCGCTGCGGCCAATGATCTCGATCAACTCTTTTTCCATGAGTTTTTGAATCGAATGATCTGAATTGACCCCTCGGATTTGTTCCACCTCGGATTTAGAAATCGGTTGTTTGTAAGCGATGATTGAAAGGGATTCAAGAGCTGCTTTTGACAGTTTTTTCCGGTTTGTCATCTTAATATGCTCCGCAACTACCTCGAAATAAGCAGGTTTGGAAAGAAACTGATATCCACCTGCTATTTCCTTTAACTCAATTCCGAATTCGTCTCCGGAATATCGCTGCATGATATCATAAATGGCATCTTCGATCTGGTCTATATCAAGGCTAACTGATGAACTATTTTCTATACAATATTTAATGTCCGCCGCAGAAATGGGCTGAGGCGATACAAACAATAGGCTTTCAACGGCTGGTATATATGGATTCATACTCATGGGGCAAAAATAGAGAAGAATAACAAGGAGACGGGTGAAAAGTTAAGAGGAAGAAGCTAGGAACTCGGAGATAGGAGATAAAAAAAGACCGCCGACCATTGACCGCCGACGGCCGCTAATGAAAAAAGAAGAAAGGATTGAATAAATAATATTTGAATACCAATTCAAACAAAGTCATTTGTTGGTTAGAAAATCTAACAAATAGAAAAACGAATAAACAACCATAACGATAAACAACGGCCGTCGGCGGTCAATGGTCGGTGGTCGTCTTCATAATTTATACGATTTTATCCGTTTAATCCGCGCAATCCGTGATTCTCTTCCCCTATATTGTGCCCGAAGACAATGCCCAATGAATAAATTAAAAACCATCTACATCTGCTCTAACTGTGGTGTCAGTTCACCTAAATGGTTGGGGAAATGTCCGTCATGTGAAGCTTGGAATAGTTATGTTGAAGAGGTTGTACTAAAAGGAGAAAAATCAAAGAGGACTTCATGGAAAGAATTAGCATCTTCTTCCACACAAATTTTATCCACTAGTCTTGAAGATATTCATGTATCTCCTGAAGACCGGATTAAAACGGGAGATGAAGAATTGGACAGGGCATTGGGAGGTGGACTGGTTAAAGGGTCGGTAACTTTATTGGCCGGTCAACCCGGGATAGGTAAGTCTACCCTATTGTTGCAAATGGCCTTGACGGTGAATGTAGGAAAGGTACTTTATGTATCCGGAGAAGAAAGTGAACAACAAATTAAACTCCGTGCGGATCGCATTCAAAAACCACAATCCAATTGCTATCTCTATTCTGAAAACCGGATTATGAGCATTCTTGCAGAAGCTGCCCGGTTAAAACCAGGTTTGCTAATCGTAGATTCTGTCCAAACATTAATATCCGATGATTTAGAATCATCACCCGGTACGATTTCTCAAATCCGCGAATGCAGTCATCAACTCATTCGCTTTGCAAAAGAATCGGAGACTCCGGTATTTCTAATTGGACATATCAATAAAGAAGGAGATATCGCCGGACCGAAATTACTGGAGCATATGGTCGATACCGTTTTGCAATTTGAAGGAGACAAATTGTATGCATATCGCATGCTGCGAACTTTAAAAAACCGATTTGGATCAACAGATGAAATGAGTTTGTATGAAATGCAATCCAATGGATTAAGGCCCATCACAAATCCATCCGAATTATTGCTTTCACAACACGAAGAAAAACTAAGTGGTTCTGCTATAGCTGCCACGATTGAAGGTCAAAGACCACTACTAATCGAAACACAAGCATTAGTAGGTGCAGCGGTTTATTCGACAGCGCAGCGTGTTGCAAATGGATTCGATACCAGACGAATGTCCATGTTGCTTGCAGTGTTGGAAAAGCGTTGTGGATTTTTCTTCGGTCAACAAGATGTGTTTTTAAATCTCGCTGGTGGCATTCGCATAAATGATCCAGCATTAGATCTTGCAGTTGTCGCTGCATTGATTTCTTCATTAGAAGACAATGCACTTCATAGACAGATTTGTTTTGCAGGAGAAATTGGATTGTCAGGAGAAATACGTTCAGTTTCAAAAGTTGAACAACGCGTACAGGAGGCAGCAAGGCTAGGGTTCAAAGCAATCTGTATTTCGAAATACAATCTCAAAGGATGGGAACCCGAAAAATATAAAATCAAAATTGTGCCACTTGCAACGGTGAATGAATTGTATGAGAAAGTGTTTGCTAAATAATTACAAAAAAATTGACCACCGACCACCTGCCTGCCGGCAGGTTGACCACCGACGACCGAATGTTTGGAATGAATAGTTGAGTTTGAAAGCTTATTTAATTATCAGTCTATTGCAGTTTCAAATTTTAAAATGATCTCTGTCCAGATATCTGCGGCAACTTGTTCCGGAGATCGTTCACCATCGGTAATAAATATTTGTTCTTTATCTCTTAACTTTTCAAATGCTTTAAAATAAGTTGCTTTTACAACTTCCAGATTTTCGCGAGTTTCAAACAATTCCACAGAATCTCTTCCTTTGCTGATGCGTTGCATACTTGCTTCTACCGAAATATCAATAAACACATTGAGATCAGGACGCAATAACTCTGCGCTCAAAGAATTCGCTTGTATCACCCAATCTAAAGACATATGAGCTCCCTGATATGCATATGATGAAAAATAATAGCGATCAGAAATGACTGTGAA
>JAYVIT010000372.1:0-5985 GCA_043769965.1 Saprospiraceae bacterium | reverse complement strand
AGTGTTTCAATTTTTCTGCGGCATTTATTTGGGATTTTTACTCCTTTATGCTTTGCTGTTTTTATTTATTGCATACATCATTGTATACAGAGATTATACTTTATTTACTCAATTCAAAAATAATAAAACAACTGGCGCTCATTTTTTGATTCTACTCCTAAGCCTATGTGTTTTTTATCCTTTCATAAAACCCTATGTTGCCATTGCCCAAAATGCAGGCATTCCATCTTTTGATGAAGTCAAACAATATATTCCTACTTTGCGATCTTATTTTTTTACAGATAAAGCACCTGTTTTCTGGGGAGTATTATCCGAACATGCAGTACCAGTAATAAAAAATTGGTGGTGTCATTTTTTATTTATTGGTGCGCTACCCTGGCTAGGAATTCTTGCATTACCGTTTGTTTTGTTTTTTAAAAGAACCGAAAAACCAACAAAGAAATTTATTTTCTTTCTTTTTCTCAGCTTATTTTTAAGTTTTATCTTTTGTTTAAATATTAATGGCTTTACACTTTATCAATTAATTTATAAGATTCCGGGATTTTCTGCTATGCGGTCAATGAATAGAATTATAAATATTGAGGTCATGTTTTTTATTTTGATTTTTGTTTTTGTCTTTAATGAACTGAGTAAAAAGAATCTTATAGTGAAATGGCTTGTTTATAGTTTTCCATTATTAGTTATTCTGGATAATGCAATTCGCCCGGACAAAATCTTAAAGTATGATAAAATGGAATCCCAGCATCGGATAGAACTTGTGAGTAAAGAAATTCAATATCAATATCATAATGAGTACAAAGCAATTGCTTATATGCCAGATACTATGGTAAATGCAGTACATCTTCATATCGATGTTATGCTCGCCAGTCAGAAACTGAATATCCCTTGCGTCAATGCATACAGTGGACACAATCCAGGAGAATTCAATGATTTTTTTGGAAGTACCGATAGCTTGTCATTAAAAAAGTGGTGCGAGTATAATCAAATATCAACCGATTCGATTCAACAAATACATCCATTAAAATGATCAAGATAAGTAGAGTATTTACCAGAAATTAAAATGTATAGTTAAAATCTAATGTCTAAATTTGTCCTTTAGTTTTAAAATTCTAATTCAAATGAAAATATATCATATCATCCATTTCATAGTGATTCTTCTGTTGTTTTCGAGTTGTGGAGGATCTGAGTCTTCTAAAAGTAATACCAATCCAAAGGAGCAATTAGTAAACATTCTTGCTATTCAGAATACTTTTTTTTGTGCTGACGAAAACAACGCAGATACTTTGATAGCGAATCGCAAAGCAGCCGGTGAGTGGGAACGATTTACAATTATTTACTTAAATCCAAATACCATCGTTTTAAAATCGTTTAAAAATAAATACGTGACAGTTGATCATGGCAAAAGCAAGTATTTAATTGCAAATTCAGAATCTATAGATCAAGCTGAACAATTTGTTTTGATGAACCAAGATAGTGGCTATGTTGCATTTAAATCAAGTACGGGAGATTACCTCTGTTCAGATCAGATTTTTGAAGGTAAGCTGGTTGCTAACAGGCAGGCAATAGGGGATTGGGAAAAATTTAGAATAGTAGAATTGGTGAAGTAAAGAGTTTCTATAAATTTAATCTTTATCATAATTCGCTTTCGCAGAAGCATCCAATTCCTCATAAAACGCTTTTCCAAATTTCCGAATCAACGCATCTTTCACAAACCGGTACAACGGCATTTTATTCGCTTCACCAAGACTGCAGGCTGCTTTGCAAATATCCCATTGATCATAATTGACAGCTACAAATCCTTGCGCAGAATTTTCTTTGATGCGGACAGGATACAGATGACAAGATATCGGTTTTTGAAAATCCGTTTCTCCATTCTTAAATGCTTTTTCAATACCACAGGCTGCGATACCTTTTTCGTCTCTGGTCATAAATACGCAAGCGCCATCTGGCATTAGGGTTGTGCCCCAGGATTTCATTTCGCGATAATATTGATATCGCCCATTCTTTTCGATTTGTGCAATGCTTTTACTATCTAGGTAGGGTTTTACTTTTGGATAGGCTTCAGCTATTTTCTGTTTTTCGTCATTTGAAATAGGCGCCCCAAAATCACCTTCATAACAACAGGCTCCCTTGCACTTATCGAGAGCGCAAATGAATTTGGATTCGAGTACTTCATCACTAATTAGGACATTATCAATCATCAACATACTACAAAAGTACATTGCATTTTTTAGTCTATAGTATATAGGGAAGAAGTCTATAAGTAATGGGATTAGAGGCGTTAAATTAAGCTTTGATGAATTTAATTGGCTCAGTAATAAATCTCTTAACTAAAGTTTGAGCAAAATCGAATGTTTTTATAATGATTCCTCAAAAACATTATACTTTTGCGCGTTGTTTTTCGAACATATTTCTTCAGATTAGTACATGGACCGGTTAAAATCCTTATTCAAAGAAAGATTCACTTCTTCTGCCGAGGAGATCAAATCCCTCGTAAAATCCTATGGCACCAAGGTTATAGATAGCGTGCAAATCGAACAAGTTTACGGCGGTATGCGAGGTATTCAAAGCATGATCTGGGAAACGTCTTCCCTTGATGCTAATGAAGGCATCCGATTCCGGGGCCACTCAATTCCTGATTTGCGAGTGATGTTGCCAAAAATCAATGGGGCTACAGAACCCTTGCCTGAAGGGCTGTTCTGGTTAATGCTGACAGGAAGTTTACCAAAAGAAGAGGATGTCATCTGGTTGAGTAAAGAATGGCAAAAAAGAGCTGTTCTCACTCCTAAAGAATACGACTTGCTCGAACATCTCGATTCGGAAACTCATCCAATGACCCAGTTTAGTATGGCGATACTTTCCATGCAATCGGATAGCGTTTTTGTGAAGCATTATGAAAATGGGATGACCAAAGCAGAATACTGGGATTTTATGTATGAAGATTGCATGAACCTCATTGCCAAATTGCCGCTGGTTGCCGCTTATATTTATAGGAAAACTTTTTATAATAATGAGCATGTACCTGCGGATCCTGAGCTAGACTGGAGTGCTAATTTTGCTCATATGCTGGGCAAAGACGATCCGGCTTTTAAAGATTTGATGCGATTGTATATGACCATACATGCTGATCATGAAGGTGGCAATGCATCTGCTCATACCGTGCATTTGGTTGGTTCCACTCTTAGCGATGCTTATCTATCTCTTTCAGCAGGTATCAATGCATTAGCAGGACCCTTGCATGGACTTGCCAACCAGGAAGTCATGGATTGGATTTATGATATGATCCGAGATCTGGATACCAATACACCAAGTAAGGAACAGATTGTAGAATATGTAAAAACAACTTTAGCTCATGGCGTAGTTGTACCTGGATATGGTCATGCTGTATTGAGAAAACCGGATCCTCGCTTTTTAGCACAAAAGGATTTTGCACAAAGACATTGTCCGGATGATCCTATGGTGCAAATAGTATGGAATGTTTTTGAAGCGGTGCCGCCAATTCTCGAAAGCCTCGGCAAAGTAAAAAATCCATGGCCTAATGTCGATGCACATTCAGGTGCTTTATTGGAGCACTACGGAATGAAAGAACATAATTTTTATACAGTGATGTTTGGCGTATCAAGAGCATTGGGTGTATTAGCGCAATTGTGTTGGGACCGTGCATACAATCTTCCACTCGAACGACCAAAGTCATTGACCACAGAAGAGATCAAAAACTTTTTATCCATTTCAAACAACTAAAATCCAATTCGAATATGAATTTTCCTGACGATCTTAAATATACCCGGGAACATGAATGGATCCGCATCGATGGATCAATTGCTACTATCGGAATCACAGAATTTGCACAATCGGAACTCGGCGATATCGTATATGTGGAAGTAGAAACGGTTGGTGATGAAGTGATGAAAGATGATGTCTTTGGAACAGTTGAAGCAGTAAAAACAACTTCTGATTTGTTCATGCCGATTACTGCAAAAGTATTGGAGTTGAATCCAAAAATCGATGAAAAAGGTGGCAACGATCCTACTCTTGTCAACACCGATCCCTATGGAGATGGCTGGATAGTTAAAGCAGAAATAATTCATCCCGAGCAACTCAATGAGTTGATGGACGCCGCAGCCTATCGAAGTCTGATCGGTAAATAATCAAATTCATTTAACATGTTTTCTGTCAAGCCTAACCATTACCTGGTCCTGGCTTGGAGTCTTGTCATTTGCATTATCTCTTTATCCTTGCTTCCTGGTGGCAGTATTCCCAAATACAGTTGGTTAGATTTTTTGGCTATAGATAAAATTGGTCATTTCATTTTTTATGGTTCAACCGCATGGAGTTTTTTGAAATATTTCAAATTACAAAATCAAAAAACAAGTCTCTGGAAAATTGGCATTCCATTATTTTTTCTAGGAGTGCTGCTGGAAAGTTTGCAATATTTCTTGCATCAGGGAAGAAGTTTTGATTTGTTTGATGTGTTGGCAAATAGTTTGGGAGTGATTTGTGGGTTGAGGTGTTTTGATTTTGTATTTAGAATTTTTTTAAAAGGAAAATAAGAATTTAAAACTCAAATGTAAGTACATGTTGTTTGAAACGTTTCGAGCCACGAAAGCTTGAAGCGGGACGCTCCTATGTAACAAAAAGCGCTAAACAAAAGGGAGATCAATTTTCTTTCGAAAGCAAAGGCTGGAAAAGAGCCCTTGCCTTCTCAAGATTTAATTTGGCCGATACAAATTTACATTAATTCAATTAATCTTATTTATAAAAATCTCAAGCTCCTATTAGTGGTCGATTTTTCATGCCACATTACTTTATTAGTTTTTAGTATAACAGCCACATTCTTCAAGAAGTAATTTAATACAAGCGTCCGCTAGTGGTCTTGTTATTTATTCTATAGGATTTATAAATAAGATTGAATCAAATTGATTTATTACTTCATGTCTTCATATTTGGTATTCTTTATCCATAAATTATATACTCTATTCAATAGTTTTCTTGCAACTCTTATTATCGCTCGTTTTCCGGTCATTCTTTTTATCAATTCTGAATAGTAAAGTGTTAATGATGGATCTATTCTGACTGAAATCCATGCGGTTTCAATAAGTAAACTTCTTAATATTTTATTATGCCTTGGTATCATTTTACCTTTATGCAAAGATTTACCTGAGCTATGCTCTGTTGGACAAAATCCTACATATGAATTGAAAGCCTTAAAGGATTTAAATCTTTGTAACTACTCAGGGGCATAAAAAATCGTTTTAGTTATTCACAAATATTTGATGTTTTCAACCGAATGTTTTATTGTGAATTGCATATTACTGAGTTATTAAATTTTAGTTGAAAACAAATAAGTAAAGGTTAAATAGTAATTCGAAGTAAAGAATACCGGAACAAATATAGTATCGATCTTTGTATTTAGCAATAGAGGTTAAATGTCGATACAACCCACCATAGAAGAATTATTGGAGATTATAAAGGAATTGCATGCTGCAAATGCCAGACTTACGATGGAAGTTGAAGCACTAAGGAGAGAAGTCAGGGAATTAAAAAATGGAAAAAACAGTGGGAACTCACACTTGCCACCGAGCACGGATTTGAAAGGGCCATCGCACAATAAGAGTCTGAGGAAAAAGTCGTCAAAGAAATCTGGAGGTCAATTTGGTCATAAAGGCAATTATTTGAAGATGAATGAATGTCCAGATCAAGTAGTTAAACATGAACCTGAATTTTGTGAGAACTGCTGCAATGATTTGAATTGTATTGAGGGAGAGCTTATGGAAGTCCGACAAGTTATAGACATTCCGCCAATACAAGCAATTTGTATTGAACATCAGGTATTCAGAAAAATTTGTAGTTGTGGACAATTAAATTGTGGAAATTTTCCGAAAGGAATAAATGCAAGCATTCAATACGGAAGTCATATAGAATCATTAGTTGTATATATGCACAGCCGGCAGTTTACTCCGTATAAACGAATGCAAGAATTTTTCG
>JAYVIT010000371.1:0-2147 GCA_043769965.1 Saprospiraceae bacterium | reverse complement strand
TTCAACTCCTAAACCTGAAGGCTGGGTTGAATATTGGATTTCTGTGAATGAAGACTGAATTTGAATGGGTGACTGACTTTTATCACGCAAACCTGCAGTATCCTGCGAAATAGCACATCGTGAAAACAATAAAACAAGGGGTAAAATGAGCAAATAGTATCTTTTCACAGTGCTTTTGGTTGGTTAACGGGCAAAAATATAAATTATTGTGTTGTTTTTCAGCCTCCCTGCACAGATATGTATTTAAGCCTCCAGCTATCGAATCAAGTCTATATTGAAAAATCGCCTTCAGGGTTGAACGTTATAATCATATTATAAAATAATAAACCTCCGAAGAATTAAATCCCCGGAGGCCACATATTCATACTTGATCAATGCGCTGTAAGTATATATTTACTGAGTGATTCCACACTGCTGCTATACCAAAATTCTTTGTTAACAAGATAATAATCCGATTTATCTGCAACACTTAAATAGGCATATTTCGCCAATTCGAGTTTTGTATCCTCATACCACATCACATGCATCATTCGTGCAACATGAGTGGATGTGAACCAATTACTTTGTAATGCTTGTTGTGCAACTTGTAATTTGGTATCGTCGTACCACTGATCTTTTATCACTTTTAATAATTGATTAAAAGACCCTTCCTGCATTACCATTGGCGCAATATAAAATGCGTCAGGCTGATGATGAACAGGTTGCTGACAATAGGGTGCATATGGTTCATAATATGTTTCGGTATACGACATCAATTGCTGCACATTTTTAATATAAAATCTTCCAAAATTATCTACAACTGCACTTATTAATGATGATGGTTTGATATATACATTTCCGGAATATATTTTTACTCTTTGTGTATTGGAATAATATCCGCTATGCTGCATTTTTTCAGTGAAAATCTCTATATAATGATTTCCTGCAGGAATATTGTTCAGCGAAAACCTTTTTACCGGCTCGCCAAAATATTCACCATCCAGCGAAACCGTCATAAATCCATTACCTGTCAATTTAATTTCAAACGTGGAAGCATTATACAAATTGTAATCGTAAGGATGGGGAGAGTATGCGAATACATTTTGTAAACTAAATAACATTAAAAACATTAGTTTAGGCAATACATTTTTCATAATTCCTCCTTTTTTTATCAGAAGAATTCCATAATCATGCCAATTGATTATTGATATTATAAGGAAGTTACCTTCTTGTAAGGAAAATATCAGACATTCCGGGCTAAAGTTCCGACACTATATTTCTCAAATGGCCAATAGCGGCCCTGCTCTTGGTCTTTACTGTCCCTAGCGGTAACTGTTTAATTTTAGAAACATCCGATTGAGAAAAACCTTGCAAAAATAACAGGTCGATATATTCCTGATGTTCCGGTTTTAAAAATCTGATAAGCTCTGCGACATGCAATTTGCCATCATCAAAAACTTCACCCTTGTCGAGCTTAATATTGTTTTCAATTTCTGTAGTTTTTAAAGCCGCTTTATAACGTTTAGACCGTAGATAATCTTTACAGTGATTTATTGTTATATTTAATAACCATGTAAAAATTTCACCTTTTTGTGGGTCGTAGGTCGACATTTTATTCCACGCCTTTAAAAATATTTCCTGACATAGATCCTGTGAAATTTCACGATCACAAATAATAGAGAATACTTTTCTTAAAATTGCAGATTTATAATCATTAAAGAACTGATTAAAAAACACAGGATCATTTTTTTCATAAATCCCATTCACTTTTTGTCCTTCAATATTTATTGTTTTTCCAATAATTTTATTTATAACGTTATCAGATGACCTTATTATCTCGGCATGTGTTTTCACAAAACCTATTCTTCCGTCTTTTTTGATTATTCTTCGCTTGAAACAATATCCCTCTTCATTAATCAGTGCATTACTAATGATATTTGAAATATAGACAAAATCACTTTCATGTGTTGTTTTTTTAAGAAAATATTCTTCATTCAATTCTATTTCACCCGGATTATACCCATAAAGTCTAAATTGGTCATCAGACCACAATAATTTATTTAATTTAAAGTCATATTCCCATAATCCTGATTGCAGGTTATTATTTACTTTAAAATCATTTTGGGTAGAGATTAATTGCATGTTTGACAAAAGTCAATTTCCATGCC